>JBEATG010000028.1:0-8049 GCA_041162035.1 Bacteroidota bacterium | reverse complement strand
TTATTATGACCGATGCCGATGTGGATGGTTCTCATATCGCCACTTTAATTTTAACTTTCATCTTTAGATATATGAAAGAGTTAGTGCAAAATGGCTATGTATACATTGCACAACCTCCTTTATACTTGGTGAAAAAAGGCAAGGACCAAGAATACGCCTATAGTGAAGAACAACGCAAAGCCTTGGTTACAAAAATTGGAGGTGGAAAAGATGATTCAGTAACTATCCAACGATATAAAGGTTTGGGAGAAATGAATGCAGACCAATTATGGGAAACGACCATGGATCCATCTAGAAGAACCTTGAAACAAGTGACCATCGAAAGCGTTGCTGAAGCGGATCGTATTTTTAGCATGCTGATGGGTGACGAAGTGGCTCCTAGAAGGGAATTCATTGAATCACACGCGAAATATGCTAAAATTGATGCCTAAAAGTTAGTATTAATACAATTTTTGGCCATTTTAACAAAAAACAGCCCTTGAACTTAAATGAATCACAATAAATAACCTACTTTCAATTAGAAAATTTCACTTTAAAATTTATACAAAATGGACACTACAAAAATGATTAAAGCGTATTGCTTAAAAACAAAAGAAAAAAATGTACCAATGCATGATGCTGTCATCACTAAAACTGTAAAAGGCGGTTATATGGCAGGTGGCAATGATGGTAAAGGAAATAAAATGGCAGCAATCATGAGCGAAACAAACGCGCTTAAAGCTATTGCTGACGGAGTGGCTACAAAAGGATTCTAGTTTTACTGGATCTTTTTTACACAATTCCAATCTTATTTAAAAGCCGCACTCGATTCATCGAGTGCGGCTTTTATCATGCTGGCCCTTACCTATTATCATTTATTTGACGCCCAAAACGCCAGTATGTATTTTATTTAGCAAGCGATAACATTCACTCATCCCTTTGATATCCTTGATGATAAGGATAAAGTTTTTGCCCGCTTGTTTAAAATGCGCAGTATTCATTGCGGTTTGTGCAAACAATAACAATTGCTTAAAGGTGTCACTTTCAAAATAAGGGGCATCTGGACGATTGATAAAAAAGCATCTTACTGTTTCATCTTTCAAGGTCATTTTTTCAAAACCCAATGCGATGGCGATTCTTCTACACTTAACTGTTGTAAATAAATCTTCCACTGAATTAGGCATCGGACCAAAACGATCAACCATTTCTGCATGAAGTAAATCTAGTTCTTCGTCATTTTCAGATTGATCTAGTCTTGTATATAAAGAGAGTCGTTCTCCGATACTTTCCACATAAATATCCGGAATCATAATCTCCAAGTCGGTGTCAATCGTGCAGTCTTGCACATAATCATCCTGCTTACTAATTTCTTCCTGGAACAATTCTTTAAAATCAGATCTTTTTAATTCTCTTACCGCTTCTGCTAAAATTTTCTGGTACATTTCAAATCCAATCTCCACCATAAATCCACTTTGCTCTCCGCCCAATAAATTACCTGCACCACGAATATCCAAATCGCGCATCGCAATTTGAAATCCACTTCCTAGTTCACTAAACTGTTCTAGGGTTTGTAATCTTTTTCTGGAGTCATCAGGTAAAGTGCTAATCGGTGGCGCTAATAAATAACAAAACGCTTTTTTATTACTTCGGCCTACCCTTCCCCTCAGTTGGTGCAAATCACTTAACCCAAATTGATGCGCATTGTTAATGATGATGGTATTTACATTGGCAATATCTACGCCACTTTCCACAATATTCGTACACACCAACACGTCATATCTTTTCTCAATAAAATCTAATATTTTTTCTTCCAATTGATGCCCTTCTAACTGACCATGTGCAAATCCAATAGTTAAATCAGGGCATAAACGCTGAATAATCGCACACATTTCCGACAAGCCTTGCACGCGATTATGAATAAAAAACACCTGCCCACCACGTTCTGCCTCGTAATAAATGGCTTCGCGAATAGCATCCTCATTAAACACCTGCACTTCCGTATGAATAGGTTGCCTATTGGCTGGTGGTGTATTAATAATGCTTAAATCGCGCGCGCCCATTAAGCTAAAATGCAAGGTTCTTGGAATAGGTGTTGCTGTTAATGTTAAACAATCAACCGTTGCTCTTAAAGTTTTTAATTTTTCTTTGTGCCCAACCCCAAATTTTTGTTCTTCATCAATAATCATTAAACCTAAATCCTTAAACACCACATCCTTTCCTAAAATGCCATGCGTTCCTACTAAAATATCTACCTTCCCTTGTTTTACTTTTTCAATGGTTTCCTTTTTTTGTGCAGCGGATTTAAACCTGTTTAAATAATCAACCGTAATAGGAAAATCCTTTAAGCGATCCACAAAGGTTTTATAATGTTGAAATGCTAAAATTGTAGTAGGTACCAAAAGTGCAACCTGCTTCCCATCAATGGCTGCTTTAAAGGCTGCCCTAACAGCTACTTCCGTTTTACCAAAACCTACATCTCCACAAACCAATCTATCCATGGGCGAAGGGGTTTCCATATCTTTCTTTACATCGGCTATTGCCTTTGCTTGATCCACGGTTTCTTCATAAATAAATGAAGCCTCTAATTCATATTGCATGTAATTATCCGGCGTAAATGCAAAGCCAGCTTGTGCCTTACGTTGTGCATACAATTTAATTAAATCAAATGCAATCTCCTTTACCTTGGCTTTAGTTTTGTCTTTTAATTTTACCCAAGCATCGGAACCTAACTTATTAATTTTAGGAGGTGCCCCTTCCTTTCCAGTATATTTTGAAATTTTGTGTAGTGAATTTATATTCACATATAATATGTCACTGTCTTTATAAATAATCCTCACCGCTTCCTGCATTAACCCATTCACGTCAATTTTTTGGAGTCCACTATATACACCTACACCATGGTCGATATGCGTAACATAATCACCTGGTTGCATATCACGTAATGTTCTGAGCGTAATGGCCTTACTTTTACTATACGCCTGCTTTACTTTATATTTATGATAGCGTTGAAATATTTGATGATCCGTATAACAAACAATTTTATGATCATGATCAATAAAACCTTCGTGAATATTTTTAACAACAGGTGTAAATTGTATTTCCGTTTTTAAATCTGTAAAAATAGCATGCAAACGTTCCAACTGCTTGGCTTGCTCTGCAAAAATAAATAAGGCATACCCCTTTTTTTCAAGCTCCTGCAAATTAGCAATGAGTAATTGAAATTGTCGATTAAAGCTAGGCTGAACTTGGGTATTAAATGGCATGACCTCTTTGCAAATATTTGCCTGAAACCCCCATTCTATAATGGTGCTGCTCAACAATGAAGCCTCTGCATTTTCAACCGTATCAAAATCATCTAACTGGGTATGCTTGATGTGTGCATCGCCCAATTCAATGGGTTTATTATTTGCCGTATGTGTTAAAAAATCATTTAAGGACTCCCATTGATCCATACCGCGTTGCTTAATTACATTCCAATCCTTCAACCAAAGAATAGTGTTACTATTCATAAATTCAATCAGTGGAATTTTTTCGGTATCCTCGAATTGTGTGGTTACATTGGGAATAATATTTACTTGTAATAATTTACGCTCACTCAATTGAGTTGCAGGATCAAACAAGCGAATACTATCCACTTCCTCACCAAATAATTCAATACGATAAGGCTTTTCATTGCCAAAAGAATAAATATCAAAAATACCGCCTCTTAAAGCAAACTGACCTGGCTCATATACAAAATCGGTTCGTTCAAAACCATAGTCAATAAATTGCTGCATCATTGCATTTAAATCAATACTATCATTGGTTTTAATTTGAATGATATTTTTTTGTAGTGTTTTTGGAAGAATCACTTTTTCAAAAAGCGCTTCAGGGTAGGTTACAATAATTTTCTTATTTCCGCCCATTGAAATTTTAGTCAACGCTTCGGTTCGCAACATCACATGCGAAGGATTTAGAAAATTAAAATTGTGGGGTGTTTTAAAAGAGGAGGGAAAATAAAACAAATCCATCGCCTCTGTCACACTTTCAATGGAATTAAAAAAATACGCTGCTTCTTCTGCATCATTTAATACAACAATATGATTCCACTGATTCGTTTTCTCATGCGTAAAAATAGTTTGTAAAACAAAAGCGGGGACCGATCCATTGAGGTGCTGTAGGAAAATTTGAAAAGGGCTTTTTTGCGTTTCGGACATAGCTATCCTGTCCGCCAAAGAATTTAGGAGGGGGGATACATTAAACCGTTCAAACAAGGATTGCTCATTCATACATCACCCTACAAAGATACTATTTCAATGCTAATAACTTGCTTTGGCACTAACAATTACTTCGACGGGTGCAAAGGTTCCCTCTAAAACTTGCACAATCCCTAATTCATTACGTTGGTTAAAACTTGTTGCATAATACCCATTTTCATACCTGACAAAAATGCTATACCGACCTGGCTTAAGGTTACACTTAAAACGCCCCAAGGAATCAGTTGTAAAAGTCCCAATTAATTGAGTGCTTGGCATATTAAATAGATTGCCGCTTATTTGACTAGCAGATTGCATACTAGTGGGTTCAAAAACATATAATTGGGTCGCATATCCAACACCCTTTGAAAAAGGCTTTCCCTTTTGTGGCATTTGATTGCCTTTTTGTTCAAAAATCTGCCCTTGAATGCCTTGTGAAAATTGCGCTTTTGATTGTTTTTTAATAGTCGAACATCCCAGTAATAATAAAGCTATTAGAATTAAACCTAAGGTTGCTATGTAAACCCTTTTCATCGCATTTCCATTTGTTTAAAGTTACAACAAAAAATTAAACAGATTTACAAACAACCATTCGCAAAAAGTGCCTTTTTAGAGGGCCTTATAAATCAGGTAAATTGCCAAAAAATAGATAATAAATTGTAATTTCGAATACTCCGATCACAAGGTTTATTAAAAATACGCGCATGAAAAAATGGCAAATCTGTTTATTGGTTTCATTTATTTTTTTTCAACAAATAAATGCACAGGTTCAAACTAGAAAATTAATACTATTAAGTACGGCAAAATCTTTAGATATTGAATCCCGCGCGTCCTATTCAGATGCGTTAATAAAAGCCAAGGAAAAAAAGTGGCCCTTATTTTACCAAGCCGGCAATAGCCGCCGTTCCTTAATGGGCATTGATGCGGCTGGCATGCCCATTTATTACACAAGTTTTGCGGATCCTATTCCAGCAATCACAGTCAATACGAATAAACTTTGGCCAACCGCACCTAACGGATTTAATTTAACTGGCGAAAGCGATAGCTTAACAAATACTATTGGTGTTTGGGATCAAGGGGCTGTGCGCACAACGCATATTGAACTGAGAAATAGAATTGTTCAAAAAGACAATGCCACTACCGCTTACGAACACGGCACGCATGTAATTGGCACGATTATGTCGAAGGGATTGAACCCGTTAGCAAAAGGAATGTCCTATAATTTAAAAGGAGCTTATTCCTATGACTGGAATAATGATAATAGTGAAATGTCAGCAGCTGCAGCAAATGGAATGCTTATTTCCAATCACTCTTACGGAATAGTTAGTGGTTGGGATCAAAATAGTGATTCGGCTGATCGTTGGGAATTCAATGGCAAGTATGATGAAAAGGAAGATTTTAAATTTGGGCTTTACAATTATGAAGCACAATTACATGATTCCATTATGTACAATGCACCTTTTTATTTAATTGCGAAAGCTGCTGGAAATAATCATGGAAGTACTGGCCCAAAAGTGGGTGATCCCTATTGGAGAAGAGATGCTAATGGTAAAATGTATAATGCAGGCGGAAGGCCTGATAGTTTAAGCAGTAATGATGCTTATGAAACTTTATCAGCAGATATTAATGCAAAAAATATATTAGTAGTGGGTGCCGTTTTTGGCTTATCTAGTCCTTATACCAAAAAGGAAGATGTAGTCATGTCATCGTTTAGTAGTTGGGGGCCAACAGATGATGGAAGAATTAAACCCGATATTGTAGCGGATGGAGTAGCTGTATTTTCAACCACTGCTACCCATGATTCTAGTTACGGATCTAAAAATGGGACTTCGATGGCAACCCCAAATGCTGCAGGCTCATTATTATTATTACAAGAACTAAGCCAACAATTAAGTCCTAAAAAGTTTTTGCGATCAACCACAGTGAAAGCATTGGCGATACATACAGCCAATGAAGCAGGACCAACCCCTGGACCAGATTACAAATTTGGATGGGGGTTACTAAATATGTTTGATGCCGCAACAGTTTTGAAAAATGCATTAACTACAAAAAATAGTAATGTTAGTGCTGACTTAGTGTATGAAAACACCTTAAATAACTTAGACTCCACCACCTATACCATTATCGCTTCCGGAAAAAATCCAGTAAAAGCAAGTATTGTTTGGAACGATGTTAAAGGGACTGTCAAAAATACATTAAATGACACCACGCCCCAATTGGTGAACG
This sequence comes from Bacteroidota bacterium, assembly GCA_041162035.1. Taxonomy (GTDB): domain Bacteria; phylum Bacteroidota; class Bacteroidia; order Chitinophagales; family Chitinophagaceae; genus Sediminibacterium. The sequence goes on along the minus strand of JBEATG010000028.1, from coordinate 1,609 downwards.
ACTTGGACTTAACAATAAGTCAAGGTACCAAAATCACTAATTCATGGAAACTAAACCCGAAAACTCCTGCCAGTGCTGCTTTTAAAGGTGACAATGTATTGGATAACGTAGAAAAAGTAGAAATTGATACCACATTAGTCGGTAAAAGCTATTTGATTAAAGTTAAACATAAGCGTAATTTAGATCGAGGACAACAAGCCTATTCATTAGTCATCAGCGGTGCTGGTGGTGCAGCCTATTGCGCATCCACTGCAAGCTCAAGTGCTGGAAGTAAAATAGACAGTGTAAGCCTTAATAATATTCAATTTGTACCCGCTACCAATAAAGATTTTGTTGATAATACCAATTTATTCATCAACGGGGAACCCAATAGTGCAGTCAATTTATTTTTAAAACTAGGAAGTGCGGATGCAACTAATAATTCGCGTTTTGTAAAAACCTTTATTGACTACAATAACAATGGCACATTTGAAACAAATGAATTGGTCAATACAAGTAATGGAATCACCAATAGTAATTATACTGCAAGTATTACCTTACCTGATACCTTACAACTTGGTCGCTTAATGAAGTTAAGAATTGTGGTGATGGAAACAAGCAGTAGCGCAAATGTATTGGCATGTGGCACTTATACAAACGGTGAAACACAGGACTATACATTAAGAATCATCAACCCGTCGAGCGATTTACAAATGTCAGATTTGGTAAGTCCACAGAATGCTGCTTGTAAAAGAGCTGTACAATATGTCACCGTAAAAGTGACCAACAATGGAACAACACAACAAAAAAACTTCCCGCTTAGCTTAACGGTAACGAAGGGTACAAATACTATTTTAAATATCAATGAAACTTTTAATGGTCGTTTGGAAGCTGGAGAGTCCATGAATTATACCTTCCAAAAACCAATCAATTTAGAATCGACAACTAAATATTCATTCACAACAACAGTTTCATCTACCATTGACCAACTAAAAGAAAATAATACTTTAATTACGGCTATCACTACTGCTGATAATAGTATAGCGCCTACTGGTACAGCAATCAATTGTAACAATAGTTTAAAGCTAACTGTAAATTCACCATCTGCAAGTAAAAGTTACATTTGGTATGATAGTTCGAACTTAGTAACACCTATCGCAGCAGGATCTAATATCACTGCTACATCCACCAAAAGCAATTTATATTTAACACATGGGTTCCAAGGATTTGTTGGACCAGCCCACAATACCACATTGGGTGCAGGAGGTTATAATAATTTCAAAGGCAATTACATGAAGGTAACCACAGGTACCCCAATGACTATTAATACCGTAAAATTATATACTGCAAATGCTGGAAAAATTAAATTTGAATTGATGTACATGGCTACCGACACCACTTACTATCCTGGATTATCTCAATTTGTTACCGTAAATGCTGCGGCAAGTTCTCCAACTCCGGTTGCAGGTGCTTCGAATTATGTAGCTGGCGATTCTGGTTTAATCTACGAGGTTAACTTTAAACTAAATGTTGCAGGTAATTACTATATCGTTACCACTTGTGATAGTACTGCTAGCTTATACAGAAACAACAATGTTACAACAAACCCATATCCAATTGGACCAAATAA
>JBEATG010000262.1:0-5605 GCA_041162035.1 Bacteroidota bacterium | reverse complement strand
AAAGTAGTATCAAATGTTTTTACCGACTTTACATTCGGATCAAATGCAACTGCTTTTTTTGTTGTATCCGCTGCAGCTACTGCAGGCGCAATTGTGGTATCCTTTCCCGCTGTTGCAGGTTTCTTTTTACCTCCATAATTAAATTGCGCACTAGTCGTGTTCGCAACAAATAGGATTGCTAAAATAAAGCTGCTATAAATTTGATACTTTTTCATTTGATATGTTTTAAACCGCTTCCTACTTTAATAATTATTGAAGTATAAAAGTGATTGTTTGATCTAGTTTTCTTGTTCCGCCACCTGGTTCAGTTACTTTGATTTCGCCAATGGTTACCGTACTACCCGGTTGGCATCTTTTGACTAAATCCTGTGCACCCCCTGAGAATTTATTTCCTACGACTTCTCTAAATTCAGGTTCATCAAAACCTTTTCCAGTACCAATAACGATGAATGAAGTCACATTGAATTTAATACCTTCAAAAATAAAATCTTTTAATTCAGCAACAACACCACCTTGCACCCTAAATACATTCGCTGCCATATTTCCACCCGCACTTTCCCCTACCAATGCCAATGGGTTAGGTACACGTTTAACAGGTATGGATACTTTTTGCGTTTGTTTGCCATCATTGATATTCACCACTACCGAACCCAATTGGGTACAGTTAACAATATATTGTCCAGGTCCTGCTTTTTTTATTGTTGCACCAGTGCCTTCAACACTTGCATTAATTTTTTCAGCCCCGCCACCACCAGTAATACTTAAAGGATTGTCCAAGCCTTTATAAAATACCCTTGTTTTATCTGTAGACACCACTAAACCCGTTGGCGTACCTACCGTATAGTTCACAATTTTTTCAACAATAGCTGTTTCACCATCAGGCTTTATAAATGAAATACGAACTCTTTTTGAATTTAAACCTGGTGCACCAGCTGTTGATTTATAAGTTGCTGAACCATCAGCAGTAATTGGTATCACCGTACCATCCACAGAGATAGTAGGCTTAGCTGCACTGCTGAACGCACCTACACCTGCAGTAATAATTAATTCCTCACCCGACATTAAATACTGGGAATTAGAAGCTGCAAATGCATTGAACTGATCATAGATCAATTCCACTTCTCCAATTTGTCTGTGACAATACTCCACTACTTGTGACTCACTATTGCGAACGTCATTTTGAAATTTAGTTAATATCGCGAGAGATGCGACTGTTGGTGTCATATTAAAATAAGCATAGGCCCAATCCGACTTTGCAGCCACATTATTGGAAATTGGAATACTTAAATCTAATGGTAAATTAGGAATTACTTCTTTGGCTAAAGCAGGATCAATATCTGCCAGTTCCTTCTTAAATTGTGTCAACCTATTTAATAAATCCTTCCCTTTTGGATCATTCCCTTTTAAAAATAATCTGGTAGATGCTTCTAAGTCATCCTCATTAAAAACTTCTTTACCATCTACCTTCTTTAATCTTGATGCTACTTTTAAATCCTGCTTTAATGTTTGTATATGATTATATATAGCATCTGAAAGTGCATGCGCTTTGTCCGCCATAGGGGCCCAAATTGCAGCCTTCTCAGCCGTTTTAGGATCTGCTAATTTTTTTTGTAAAGATTTTAATATATCATCATTCTTTTTTTGAATAATGGTATTCGCATTGGATAAACTTTGATCAATTGTTTTAAATGCATTTAAAATTTCACTGGATACATTTAATGCCAAAAGCGCGGTCAACACCAAATACATGATGTTAATCATTTTCTGCCTAGGCTCTTTAGGTAACGACATGTATACTAATTTTTTTTAGTGGTAGTAATTTTATGAAATATTAAGCGCGCCCTTGCATGGCTACAATCATGTTACCATAAATCTGATTCAACTTTGTCAAATTATCTGCTAATATTCCTATTTGCTCTTTCGCACGAACTGCATCACCAGCCGAACTTGACATTGCAGCAGAAGCTTCGGTCAACTTACCGTAATACTGATTCATTGCTTCCATTGACTTTGCCATCATTTCAAACTGATTACTTAAATCTTTAACACCGCTTGTTGCAGTTGCAAATCCAGCCAAATTATTAGATACCCCTAAGATAGCATCGTTGACACCGCCCATGGAGGTAGCCGCCGTGCTTGTATTTTGTGCAAATTCTTTGCTCGATTTTGCCATATCTGCAATATCTCCCAAATACATTGCCGTATCATTTAATCTTTGAAAACTAGTACTTAGTTTATCAAACGCAGCTTGGTCAATTTTAGCTGATTCTAACTTTGCTAAAACAGCATCTGTCGTGCCTGAAGCACCATCAGAAGAACCACCTCCCATTTCTGGTGGAGGTAAAAATGCGTAAATAACGAATATAAGTGCTTCCGTAAGCAAACCAACAATTAATGCATAGTCAGCCCATGAAAGGTGAATAATTTTTGCTAATGCCCCAACAAGAACAACTGCTGCACCTAATGAAATAACAACATTGACAATTTTATTTGTTCTGGGTGAAATTGAATTTGACATTCTTCTATTTTTGTTTGATTAAAAATTAAATTTATATAAATGATTATTTTGTCTTAGGCGACATAGATAAAGCACATCTAAATCCAATATAGGATTTCGCAGTATCTTGGTATTCATAATTGCGCGTGCTCACTTGGCAATTGTAGGCAATATCCTTCCATGATCCACCACGTACTACTTTACGCTTCATCGAAATTGGATCTTCTTCTTTCGCATTGTATTGTAAGTCTGGACTTAAATCGCCTAAAAAATTATAGCCGCCTTCGTAATAAACGGACCCAGTCCACTCTGCTACATTACCTGCCATATCGGCTAAGCCATATCCATTCAACGGAAAACTTTCCACTTTCATGGTATATATATTATCCTTGCTTGGACTACCACCATAATAATCACCACGACCAGGCTTGAAGTTTGCCAATAACCAACCTTGTTTTGTTCTTGAATTAGGACTGCCCCAAGGATACATGGCATTGGTTTGCAAACCACCTCTTGCAGCATATTCCCACTCCGCTTCTGTTGGCAATCGATAAATCGCATCTACTTTTAAATCAGGGCGACCAGGACGTCCACTAAAGTAATCGCTGTTATTTGTTCTCCAGTAGCAAAAAGCATTTGCTTGTTTCCAAGTAATTCCAACTACAGGATATTCATTAAAGGATCTGTGTGAAAAATATAATCTTGTTAATGGCTCGTTATAGGAATAAGAATAATCACGCATCCATACTAAACTGTCAGGATAAACAGGTTGATTTTGCTTTACTATAAATTTACCAATGGACTGCTCTAAACCTTTTGAAGCTCTAGCTGCCGCTTTCAAATCAACATAAACAGTTTTATAAATTAATTTATTAGGATCAATTTCAATGCGACCTTGTATGCGATTATCAGGTGAAAGCAACAACTCATTTAACTTCTCTATCACTGCTTTACTTGAATAATTGATTCTTCTCACCTTTGCCCAATCCACTTTTAATACGGTATCTTCTGTTTGATTAATACCACCACCATATAATGCTAAATAACATAAGGAGTCCCTTACGTAATTTACAAATTGGCGGTATTGCGCATTGGTAATTTCTGTTCGGTCCATCCAAAAACTAGGAACGGACACCAATTTTTTTCGATTGATCATGGCCATATCCACTTCTTCATCGCTGGCACCTAAATAAAAAGCGCCCCCTTTAATTTCGATCGTATTAGGATCAGGTTTCCAAACGGCCTTTTTAGGCTTTCTTGCCTGAATGAAAACAAGTGCAAATAGCACTGTTAAAAACAAAAAAGGAAATTTAAACTGCCTTATTGTAAAATTTTTTATCATAATCTAGTTTTAGACCAGTCCTTTACACTATTGTTTAAAAGGACAAAAGCTTTAGAGTTTGAAATTACTAAAAAATATATAAAATACCTGCTTTTGTGTAAGCAATTAACTGATAGTCAGGCCTTTTATAAGCTACGCAAAATAGTAAAAATAAGTTGTAGGATATGTTAGAATAAAGCTAAAATATCGTTCAACACCTCATTTGCAGGTAAGCATGTTTTATTTACACATATATAGTATTGATTATCAATTGAATATTTACCAATGGTGCTTGCTAAACCAGAGTCTTCCTTGTCTGAAAAAACAAGTATTTTGTGGGGTTGAAACGGAGATAATACCTTTTTTAAGGAATTGTGAACTTTTGGCCCAATCGCTACTAATTCTATAGCATCGGCCGCCATCCAACTAAAGCATTGCCCCCAATAGCTAAATGAACTCGGATATTGTATAATCAATTTGCGCATTTGATGAATCATTCGCTCCGATTGACTGATCCAGTTCGCCCTATCAAAAACATGGCCTAGATAATATAAACTCATACAAATTAAAGCATTCCCGCTTGGTTGTGCCCCATCATAGGTATCCTTTTGTCGGACAATTACATCGGTTTGGTATTGTGCGGTGTAATAAAAAAACACCCCCTCCTCATCTAAAAAATGTGCTTGCACATACCCCATCCACTTTTCTGCTTTATGCAAATATTGCGTATCACCTGTAATTTCTTGCAGCTGAATGTAGGATTGTATTAAAGCCCCATAATCATCTAAAAAAGCAAACGATTTTTTTACGCCGTTGGTATTGGTATGGAATAAATGTTCTTGATCGTTATCTGAAAAATTATTTTCAACCCAAACAATAGCATCTATCGCTGCTTTCTTGTACTGCTCATCTCCAATAGCAGCATAGGCTTTACACAATGCAGTTATGAGTAAACAATTCCAAGATAATATTATTTTATAATCCAGTGCGGGTCTAATTCTTTTAGACCGATGATTAAATAAAATATTTTTTGCATTTACAAATTCAGGGGTGAAACTTTTTTCAAGTGCTTCGGTCGTCCATAAAATATTGGTATGCTCCCAATTTCCATTTTGTGTTACCTGATAATAATTACAAAATTCCGTGAACGAGGATGGATCCACTAACTTTTCAATTTCATCATAAGACCAGGTATAAAATTTACCCTCCACACCTTCACTGTCCGCATCTAAGGCGGCATAATAAGCGCCTTGCTGGTTGGATAATTCTGTTTTTAAAAATGAAACAGTTTGTTTGATGATAGATGCGTAGATATCCTTTTGTGTAATTTGATAGGCTTCTGCCATTACGCCAATAAGCAATGCATTGTCATACAACATTTTTTCAAAATGAGGCGCCTGCCATTGCGCATCTGTACTGTATCGAGCAAAGCCCCCACCCAAATGGTCATACAACCCTCCTTGAATCATTTTATCAATGGATCTTACCGCATGAACCATACAACTTTCATTGCCATTTATTTTATAATTTCTAAATAACATTTGCAAACAAAATGTTTGCGGAAATTTTGGCGCTACGCCAAAGCCGCCCCACATCGTATCCGCATTTTGCAATATTCTGTTCCCGATGATTTCTAGTTCCTCCTTGGTGGGTAACTCATTGTCCCCGTTTTCGGATGCGCTTGCACTTGCCAATGATGCAGATTGGTGTATAATATTCTTCTTTAATAAATGCTGGGTAAGTTGTTCTGCTTGGTCATTTATTTTTTCGTGATTGTTGGTATATGC
>JBEATG010000287.1:0-5744 GCA_041162035.1 Bacteroidota bacterium | reverse complement strand
TAATCATAGGTATTGTCATTCAAAATGCCGTCAGCGTTTACATAAATAACCGCACTCAGCATAAACTCAACTTTAGCGTCTGTATCAATAATATAGGTGTTGTCCAATAAAAAGCCATAGGCATCACCGGCCTTACTAAATATTTTTATATTGGATGGTATAGGACCTTTCTCTGAACCTAACATTATAAATTTAGCATAAGCTGGATAATACTCGGAACTATCATAGGTTGGGTAACTTGATTCCGTTGGGGTGGTGTGCATCCATTGCAATAAAAAATTTCGATCCTCATTGCTTAAATTGAATTGTTGCTTTTTGGGCATTTGATCTGGGAAAATAACTGATTGCATAATGTGGTGTAAATCACTCAAGCTAATTCTGTTTTTTTCTGAGAAATTAAGCGGGGCATTAATTAAGGAATCTTGACCATTTAAATAGCCATTACCAATCAAAACATTATAGTAGGGTAGTTTGCTAGTATTATTTTGCGCTGGTTGGGTATAAATTAATTTATTATTGGCGTCATAAAATTGCACTGACTGTGTTTGTCTGTTTTCCAATGGGGTGCGACCAAGTTCAAGTCGGTTTCTAATATAAACTTCGGGATACCCTTTGTTGGCTAATTGGGAATGAATATACTCCTGGCCTAAAAATTCATACAATCGATTTGCTGCATTGTTATCACTGACCACTAAAACTTCTTTGATGGATTGCTCAATAGTTTGTCGGCCATCAATCGCATATGGATTATTGTAGATGGTTTCCTGTCTGGCCGTTACACTATCATAAATAGCAGTGCTTGCCTTATTGAGTCCTGTAATTTTTAAATCGTTTAATTTTTCAAGTGCCAAAACTGATAAAGGAAATTTAACAGTACTCGCAGGATAAAAATATTCGTTAGGGTTTAAACGATAACTGTATTCTTTAAAATGAGGTATGTTATTTTTATCCCTATTAATTTGCGTATATAAAATTTGAATACGATACTGTGCAGGATCAGCCAATAAGGAAGCAAAGTTATTTGGGTTTTGCTTCATTAGTGCAACCAACAAAGAATCATTGGCCCCAATATTATTTTGCGCTTGCATATTTGCGCAATTAAAAAAGAAAAATAGCAAGCCCAGATAAAATATTTTTTTAAACATCTTAGATTTCGTTTTCAGCGAATTCGTAATTAGAATAATCTTGAATCACATTATATAAAGTGCCTCTTTCAATAGGTTGGCGTTTGGCTTGTTTGATTAATCCCACTAATTGTTCTGTGGTCATTACAGGGGTCTGTTCCTCGCTGCCGGCCATTGAATATATTTTAGTGGTATCGTCAATGGTGCCATCAATATCATTCACGCCATAACTTAAAGTAAGCTGCGCAGTTTCACGACCCAACATAGGCCAATAGGCTTTAACATGCGGGAAGTTATCCAAGTATAAACGAGATATTGCATACATTTTTAAATCATTGGCTAAGGTAGATTCAGGAACATCATGCATATCGTTGTCCTTGTTTCTAAATTTCAATGGAATAAAAGTATTGAATCCTTTGGTTTCATCCTGTAGTTGGCGAAGGCGTTCCATATGATCAATGCGGTGTTCGTATTTTTCAATATGGCCATATAATAAAGTAGCATTACTATGCATCCCTAAATTATGTGCTGTTTTATGAATATGTAACCACTCATCGGCCGTTGCTTTGTCAGCGCAAATAACCGTTCTGATATCAGGATGAAAAATTTCAGCGCCGCCACCAGGTAATGAATCCAATCCTGCTTCATGCGCTAGTTTCATACCTTCTTCCGTGGTTACTTTTGCTTTACGGAACATATATTCCAATTCAACAGGTGTAAATGCTTTGATATGTAATTCAGGACGATGTGCTTTAATGGTGCGCATTAATTCCAAGAAAAATTCCAAGGTTAATTTAGGATGTACACCACCCACAATATGAACTTCAGTGACAGGTTTTCCATCATATGATTTAACTATATCCATCATTTGATCAATAGTCAATTCCCAACCTTCTTCCTTATGTGCATATAATTTTGAATAAGAACAAAACTTGCAGGAGAACACGCATACATTGGTGGGTTCAATATGAAAATTTTTATTGAAGTAGGTTTTGTTTCCGTGTAAAGATTCTCTTTTCCAATTGGCCAATGCGCCAACATAGGGTAGTGATGCTTTTTCAAATAAATAAACGCCCTCGTCAAATGAAATGCGTTCATTATGAATCACTTTATTTCCAATATTTTGTAATTGATGATCACTTTCCGAATTTATAATCACTTGTATATTCTCCGTTTGCATTGCCCACTATTTTAGGCTACAAAGTTAAGAATTATACTTACAATACTGTTCAATTTTACAACTAATGCAAATCATATTTACATCAATAGTCCTGCCATACTTGCGGACAAGTAGGAAGCTAGTGTACCGCATAAAAGGGCTTTTAAACCTAATTCAGCTAAGTCCTTTCTTCTGTTAGGCGCTAATTCACCAATACCACCAATCAGCATACCCACACTACTAAAGTTGGCAAAACCACAAATGGCAATACTAACAATTAATAAACCTTTTTCAGTGATTATAGGAACTGCTTTACTGGTTAAACTTTTAAAGGCAACAAATTCGTTAATGGTTAATTTTTGACCTAATAAGGTTGCTGCATTTTGAATATCGACGGAAGGAATTCCCATGGCCCAGGCCATTGGATAAAATAATTTACCAAATACAAAATTCAAACTCAGGTGTAAGTTCGGATTAAATAAATGACCAACTGTTAACATGATCCAATCAATCATCGCGATTAAAGCGATAAATCCGATCAACATTGCAATTACATTCATCGCTAATTTAAATCCATCTCCAGCACCATGCGTGATGGCATCAATGGTATTACTATATTGACTTTTCACTTCAAGTTTTACACTTCCCATGGTTTGAGATACTTCAGTTTCAGGGAATACAATTTTAGCAATCACTAATGCGCCTGGCGCAGCCATCAAACTTGCGGTGATTAATTTAGGCGCCAAATCCATACCTGCTTGGGCACCCATATTTTGCATACACAATTAAAATACCACCAGCAATACAAGCCAAACTTCCACTCATACTGGCTAATATTTCACTTTTGGTCATGGTGGCCAAATAGGGGCGAATCATAATTTGCGCTTCTACCTGTCCAACAAAAGCACTTGCCACATTACTTAATGCTTCAGCACCACTTACGCGCATAATAAAATTCATTGATTTTGCTACAACAGCAACAATGCGTTGCATGATACCAAAATGATAAAATAAGGCAACTAATACACAAACTAATATAATTGTAGCAGTCACATTAAAAGCAAATACAAAACCACCATTGGCAAAATCAGCAACGCCCGTTGGGGTAGTTGCAGCAACACCACTATATACGAAAGCGGCACCTGCGCGTGCAAACTGTTCAATTTTACCCATGCCTCTTCCAATAATTTGGAAAAAGTGGGTGACTGCTGGAATTTTTAAGATTAAAACTCCAATCGTAAATTGTAACAATAAGCCACTCATCACCAAGCGGTAGTTGATTTTACTTTTGTTATTTGAAAACAGATAGGCAATCATGATGATCACAATAATCCCAATAATGCCTTGAAATCGTTCCATAGTTTGGTTTTAGAATCCTAAGATAAACAAAAATCCCATCCCGAGTGTCCAGGATGGGATTAAAATGAATACCATTGGTAAACATTAATTAAATTATAAATGCGCTTGAATTTTCTTGTCTAAAACAGCTTTTGGTACTGCACCAATTTGCTTGTCAACCACTTCGCCGCCTTTCACAAATAAGATAGCTGGGATAGAAGTTATACCAAAGTTCATGCTTAGGTTAGGATTAACATCCACATTCACTTTCCCGATATTTACTTTACCCTCATATTGCACTGCTAATTCTTCAATAACTGGCCCAATGGCACGACAAGGACCACACCATTCTGCCCAAAAATCAATGACTGTAAGTTTATCACTTTCCATGACGTCTTTCTGAAAATTTGCATCTGTAAATTCTAATGCCATAATTATATATTTTAATTGGGTTGTTTATTATACTCCTTCAAAAATAGTTCCAATATTTAATAACTGCCCATTTGACTTTTCCACTTTATAAAAAAATATTGGGGACAAATTTTACCGACAGGGCGTCATATAATTACCTGTAAAGTCAGATGCTTAAACCAGGTTCACCAGAACGGATAAGTCCGGATGCTTGTCCAGAAAGGAAACCATATCATCATTCATCAAAAATCCCTTTTCATAGGTACGAACACTGGCAACCAGTTGTTCCTTGGGTTCAACGAAGTTGAATTTTAAGGAAGCTCGGCCTGGGTTCTGTTTTAAATTCTTTTCAACAAATTCCAATATTTCTATGTCAAGCTTGGAAGGGTGCATGCTTATTTCAATGGACCTTGTCTGGTTTTGCTTCACGGTCTCCAATAAGGACATATTGGTAATTTTAAACTCAAAGGCATTAGGCTGATTGTATCTGTTCCTAAAGCTTCCAGTTAAGAATATCTTTTGTCCTACTTCCAGGTAGTTTTGAAATTTTATATAATCCTCACTCCATAATATAAAGTCTGTTTTGCCTGTAAAATCTTCAATAACAAAGGAGCCAAAGTTTTTACCTGTTTTGGTCATCCGATGTTGTACCTCAGTCACCAAACCCGCTAGTTTAAAATTACGTCCTAACTGATTTAAATTCAAGGACAAAGTATCCCTTACTTCATTAAAATCATTAATAGGCGTAAATTGATAATGTCGCATTTCGAAGCTGAAATGATCCAAGGGGTGACCACTCATAAACATACCTGTAATATCCTTTTCGTGATCGAGCTTTTCAGTTAAAGTCCATTCCTCACAAACGGTAATTTTAGGAACGGGTACTTGCATGGCCGAAGGTAAATCGCCAAATAAAGTATTCGTCGTTCCCGCATTCACGTTTTGTAGGGCTTGCGCGTAATTGATTAATTTTTCGAGGCCATTCGTTCTGTCACCATCGGCAACATGAAAAAATTGTGCACGGTGGTATTCAGGGAAACAATCAAAGGTTCCAGAATACGCCAAACTTTCCAATGATTTTTTATTGACAGATCTAGATAATACGCGTTTGATAAAATCAACCATATCTTTAAAATGACCTGATTTATTTCTTTCGGTAATGATGGTTTCAATTGCGGCTTCACCTACACCTTTTAAACCACCTAATCCAAATCTAATTTCTCCATTTTTATTAACTGAAAAACCATTGAGCGATTCATTGATATCAGGACCCAACACTTTTATCGTCATTCTTTTACATTCTTCCATGAAGAAGGTAATTTTATCAATACTGCCTGCATGGTTTAAAACGGCTGACATATATTCGCCAGGGTAGTGCGCTTTTAAATAAGCGGTTTGATACGCTAAATAGGCATAACAAGTGGAGTGTGATTTATTAAAAGCGTATTGTGCAAATGCTTCCCAATCTGTCCAAACTTTTTCTAACACATTTTCAGGATGTCCATTTTTTACAGCACCCGCCACAAACTGTGCTTTCATTTTATCCAATACCGATTTTTGCTTTTTACCCATGGCTTTTCTCAACACATCGGCATCACCTTTGGTAAAGCTGGCAATTTTTTGACTGAGTAACATTACCTGTTCCTGATAAACAGTAATACCATAAGTATCCGCTAAAATTTCTTCCATCACAGGCAAATCGTACTTGATTA
>JBEATG010000176.1:0-2610 GCA_041162035.1 Bacteroidota bacterium | reverse complement strand
CTTTTACACGTGGATTTTTACGTCGCACATATAAAGCGCCCACACCCTTTGGACCATACATTTTATGCGCAGTGAATGCCATAATATCAATACCATCCGCAATAACGTCTACAGGTATTTTTCCAACTGCTTGTACCGCATCAGTAAAAAATAAAGCCCCGTGCTTTTTTGCAATGGCACCGATTTCTTTCACTGGTTGAATCACCCCTATTTCATTATTTGCATACATGATTGCCACTAAAATAGTGGTTGGTCTCATGGCTGCTTCTAATTGTTTTAAATCAATCAAACCATCAGGCTGTACTTCCAAGTAAGTAACCTCAGCGCCTAATTTTTCAAGGTGCTTACAAGTATCTAACACCGCTTTATGCTCTGTAGTACAAGTTATAATATGATTGCCTTTGCTAGCATACATTTCAAACACCCCTTTAATACCTAGGTTATCCCCTTCGGTAGCACCCGAAGTAATAATAATTTCCTTTGGATCTGCACCGATTAATTGGGCGATTTGCTCTCTAGCATAATCTACTGCTTCCTCCGCTTGCCATCCAAATGAATGGTTACGACTAGCCGCATTTCCGAAATTTTCGACAAAATAAGGTAACATCGCTTCTAAAACCCTTGGATCCATGGGAGTAGTTGCGTTATGATCAAGATAAATTGGTAATTTTAACATGTTCGAATTTGGTTTTTTCTAAAGCACAAAAGTAACGCTTAGGGCTTGATTTTACTGAATTCGTTAAAATTTGAGTGTAAAATTTTCCCAATTCGTAAAACAAAATAGGCATGAATTTTAAAGTAGAACATATCGGCATAGCAGTTAAGGATTTAAACATAAGCATTTCCTTGTATGAACAATTATTAGGTAGCCCTTGCTACAAAACTGAATCTGTGGCCTCAGAGCAGGTGGACACTGCCTTTTTTTTACAAGATCATACCAAAATTGAACTTGTTGCAAGCACAGATCCACAAGGGGTCATTGCAAAATTTATTGAAAAAAAGGGGGAAGGACTGCACCATATTGCATTCGAAGTGCCGGATATAATTATTGAAATGGACCGACTAAAAAATGCTGGATTTACCCTTTTAAATGAGCAGCCCAAAAAAGGAGCTGACAATAAATTGGTTTGCTTTATCCACCCAAAAAATTGTAACGGGGTATTAATAGAATTGTGCCAATCGAACCATTAATTAAATACTCAATACTTCAATTGCTTTTTGTGCTGCCAATTGACTGGCATCTTTTTTAGTATACCCTTTTTCGCTGGTGACCACTTCTCCATCTAATACCACATTGATGGTAAATAAACGACGTCGCCCTTCTAACTGTTCTCCTGCCAAAACAAAATCAACCTGCTTACCTTGCTTTAATGCCCATCCAATAATTTTATTTTTGATGTTGATATCAATCAACTCTAATTCATCCATAAATAAATAGGGTTGAATCATTTTATTGACAATCCACTTTTTCGTAAACTCGTATTTTTTATCAATGTAAATGGCGCCCACCAAGGCTTCCAAGGTATTCCCAAATATTTGGCTTGTTTTTAAACCGCCGTCTAACTTATTAAATTTCGTTAATCTTTTCAATCCCATTTGAATGGCGATATGATTTAATTGCTGACGATTCACCATTTTACTACGCATCTCCGTTAAAAAACCTTCGCCTTTATAGGGATATTTTTTAAATAAATAATCTGCTACCACCGAACTAATAATAGCATCCCCTAAAAACTCAAGACGCTCATTATTTTCAGAGGAATGTTCTTTTACAGAACGATGATTTAAGGCTGTTTGAAATAACAATAAATTATTGGTGGAATAACCAATGAGTAAAATCAAGTTTTTTTCAAAAGCAGATTTCTTAAAAAAAGAAAGTAAGTGTTGAATTTTTTTCACTAAAATTAATCCTTGTATTTTTTCACAATCACACATGCATTATGTCCGCCAAATCCAAAAGTATTACTCAATGCGGCATTGACTGTTCTTTTTTGTGCTTTATTGAATGTGAAATTTAAACGACCGTCTAATTCAGGATCATCCGTAAAGTGATTGATGGTAGGTGGAATAATATCATGAATTACGGATTGTATACAAGCGATGGCTTCAATAACGCCGGCTGCACCTAAACAGTGACCAGTCATGGACTTTGTACTACTTATATTTAATGAATAAGCATGTTCTCCAAATACAGAAGTAATTGCTTTGGTTTCAGCAATGTCGCCCAATGGCGTTGAAGTACCATGTGTATTGATATAATCGATATCAGTAGGTTGCATGTTGGCATCTCTTAGAGCAGCAATCATTACATTTTTTGCCCCCAATCCTTCTGGATGTGGTGCTGTTAAATGGTAAGCATCTGCAGTGGCTCCACCGCCTACTACTTCACAATATATTTTAGCGCCACGTTTTTTGGCGTGTTCTAATTCCTCTAATACTAATACACCTGAGGCTTCTCCCATAATAAAACCATCGCGATCCTTATCATAAGGTCTGCTTGCTGTTTTAGGGTCATCATTACGCTCGCTCATCGCCCTCATAGCATTAAAACCACCAATTCCAGCGGCGCCAATAACTGATTCAGCACCACCAGTAATAATAATATCTGCC
>JBEATG010000120.1:0-3283 GCA_041162035.1 Bacteroidota bacterium | reverse complement strand
GTTTTACCAGTGCCTGTTTGTGCCAATCCAATAAAATCCTTTGTACCACTTATCAATACCGGAATGGAACGCTCTTGAATTTCAGTAGCGTGCGTATATCCCAATTCTGTAACCGCCTTTACTAATTGCTCATTAATACCAATTTCTGAAAAGGTTTTTTGGGATTTAACCGCCTCGATTAACTCATTTGTTATATTCAAATCTTCTTTCTTCTTCATTTTTAATATTTTTTGTAAAATCACTTGTGGTGTTTTACTTTTTTTGTAATTATTTTAAAATCCTTTTTATTTTATTCGCATTTTGTATCAACTCCAATAAATAGTCTGGATTTTCTTTTTCCAAACTGGCTTTGAACTTTCGAAGTTGACTAATATGCTCATTTAACACATCTAACACATTTTCTTTGTTTTGCATAAAGATGGGCACCCACATTTCCGCATTGGACTTTGCCAAACGAACGGTACTTTCAAAACCACCACTTGCTAACTCAAAAATTGCATCCGATTCCTTTTCCTTCTCCAACACTGTATTTGCCAGTGCGAATGAAGTAATATGCGATATATGACTTATATAAGCCACATGAATATCATGTTTGATTGCATCCATGTATAATATATGCATACCTAACTGAACATACATTTGCTCAATGATTGCTAAAGCATCTGGATCCACTTGTGATTTATTACAAATGACCGTTGCCTTATCAACAAACGCATCTGTTTGCGCAGCTGTTGGACCACTAAATTCAGTACCCCACATTGGATGTGTTGGAACGAATCTTCCTTTATTGGAATGTGTATTCGCGACATTTACAATACTTTCCTTAGTAGACCCTAAGTCAAAAACAACTTGCTTATTCACTAAATTCAAAATAGTGGGCAATAATGATTCAGCAACATTAACCGGTGTTGCAAGCGCAATGATATCAGAAGATGTAACCGCGTCCTCCAAGGACATAATCTCATCTACAATACCTAATTGCAAAGCTTGCTGTTGGTGTTCTATGTTTTGATCCACGCCAATAACGTGACTTACAAAGCCTTTCTTTTTCAAAGACAATGCAATGGACCCTCCCATTAAACCAATACCCACCACTGCTAAACGCATGCTTTTATTTTTTTTATTGCTTCACTAAATTTTTCCAATGAACCACATAAACTTACTCTGATATAATCGTTACCTGCACTACCAAATATGCCACCAGGGGTGATAAAAACATTGGCTTCATACAATACCTTATCACTTAACGCATAACCATCTTTGTAAGTAGCGGGAATTTTAGCCCAAACAAACATTCCCACTTGTTGTTTTGAATAGGCACAATTTAAAACATCTAATAATTCGAATACTTTTTCACGTCGTGCTGTATATATTTTATTCACGGAGTCATACCAACTTTGATCCAAGCTTAATGCTTTGGCTGCTGCTAATTGCACAGGCAAAAACATACCACTATCCATGTTGGATTTAAACCTAAGTATTTCATTGATTCGATCCTCGGCGGCAATTAACATGCCCACTCTCCAACCTGCCATATTCTGGCTTTTACTAAGAGAGTTTAATTCAATCACTACCTCTTTCGCACCATCAATGCTTAATAAGCTTTCCGGTTGATCATTTAAAATGAATGCGTAAGGATTGTCATGACAAATCAATATTTGATGCTTCCTTCCAAAGGCTACTAAATTTTCAAACAATTCCTTAGTAGGACTTTGACCTGTTGGCATATGCGGATAATTCACCCACATCAACTTGACTTTTGATAAATCTGATTTTTCTAAATTTTCAAAGTCAGGTGCCCAACTGTTTTCGGCAGTTAATGCATAATAAAGCGGAGTGCCACCCGCTAATTTAACTGCACTTGTGTATGTCGGATAACCAGGATTTGGAATTAATACCTGATCGCCTTCATTTAAATAGGTCATGCATATATGCATGATCCCTTCCTTGCTTCCTAGTAATGGAAGTATTTCGGTTGCTGGATTTAAATCAGCTACTTTAAAATACTTTTGATACCAATTCGCAATGGCTTCCCTTAATATAGGAGAACCTTTGTAAGATTGATAAGCATGAACGTTGTCCTTGCTTGCTTCATCTTGCAATACTTTTATAACATCAGGATGTGGCGGTAAATCAGGGCTGCCTATTCCTAAATTAATAATTCCCTTACCGGCTTTATTGAGTTCATCAATCTCGCGCAGCTTGGATGAAAAATAATATTCACCAATTCCTTCTAATCTATGTGAAACTGTTACATTCATCTTTATCCTTTTACTACTTTTCCTTTTTTATACATTCCAAATATTTTCAAACTATTGGTTAATGATTTTACATCTTCCAAAACTTTCTCCATTTGCTTTTTATTATCAAACTCAACATCCGCATAAAAGCCATATTTAAATGTGCTTCCAGGTATCGGCATACTTTGCAATTTGCTCAAGTTCACTCTACCTTGCGCTATTTTAGCCAACACTTTTGACAAAATACCTCTTGAATGATCGGTTTGAAAATAGATAGAAGCCTTATCTGCATCTTCAATCATTGTTTTTTTAACCTTGGGTTCCATGATTAAAAATCGAGTGATATTGTTTTTCAATGTATGCACATCGGGTGATAATACATTTAAGTTATACAATTGCGCAGCAAATTTACTAGCAATAGCTGCCGTATGTTTGCTTTTATGTTGCTGCACCATTTTAGCACTTAATGCCGTATCCTCAGATTCGACTAATTTCCAGTTATATTTTTCTAAATAATCCAAACATTGCAATATCGCCATTGGATGACTATGCACTTCCTTAATATCTTCGAGCTTTACACCAGGGTTCGCCAATAAATTTTGACTGATAGATAAATACACTTCACCAATCACTTGAAGATTACTTTTTTGTATTAAATTATAATTGGGTAAAATACTTCCAGCAATTGAATTTTCGATCGCCATCACAGCGCCATCGGACATTTTTTTATCTGCCCCGATTTTTACGACTTCTCTGAAAGTATCACAAGTAATTACCTGTACATTTTTTCCAAAAAAATGCATCGCTGCCACTTGGTGGAAACTTCCTTCGTAACCTTGTATCGTAACCTTTTTATTCATTTATCTTAAACCCAGTTTTTAATTTTTATCCTTCCCGGTCCTTACCGTCTAATTCGCCTTCCTTTTTTTCACTTCCTACTCTCCAATTCCTTTTTTCACTTCCTTTTTTTCACTTCCTTTTTTCACTACATTTTCTCGACTTCCCTTTTTTTCACTTCACCTTTATTTATACCCCTGCTTCAT
>JBEATG010000065.1:0-9154 GCA_041162035.1 Bacteroidota bacterium | reverse complement strand
GCATTGAGACTACTATTTATATTTTCAGGTGATTTTAATTTAGTTTTATTTCGAATTGAAATTGCTATTTATTATGTTTTTATTTTAAAGTAAAATGTTAGACTATATGATCCTTACTACCATTGAGTTCTAGCAATCCCTCATTTAGTTATAATTAAAACCTAAAAAAATCAATAAACACATATAGGATCCAATAAGTTTTAAGTCCAGGTATTAAATAAAATCAGTTATTATCTCTACGCCGCTTTGATTGATATTAGTTACATACGTGTGATGTGGTAAATTCATTCCCGCATACAATTCATGCATTTCTTTTTCAACCGCTTTCGCAATTTCTTCGGTCTTGCTTAACATAAATATAGAAGGACCGGAACCAGAAATACCACCACCTAAAGCGCCTGCTTGTTTACAGGACAATTTAATGCATCAAAACCTGGGATTAATATGGATCTTACGGGTTCAATAATCACATCCTCCAATGACCTTCCAATTAAATCATAATCTGATTTCATTAACCCTGCCACTAGTCCAGCAATATTGCCCCATTGTTTAATGGCATCTTTTAATAATACCTTTTGTCTTAAAATACTTCGTGCATCCGCGGTACGAACTTCAATTTGTGGATGCACAATCGTCACAAATAATTCAGGAGAAGGCAATGCAACGATTTCTAATGGGAAGATAGAGCGCACTAATGTAACGCCTCCAAAAATACATGGAGCAATATTATCCGCATGCTTTACACCCGATGCCAATTTTTCACCATTCATGGCAAAACGCACTAAATCATCTTTAGAAAATATATTTCCTAATAAATAATTAGCCCCAACTACTGCGCCAGCGGAACTCGCTGCGCTCGAGCCCACGCCACTTCCAGGTTTAATTAGTTTATTTATTTTTACCTCAAAGCCTATCGTAGAAAAATCCACTAATGTTTTATCACTGCTACTATTTGCAGTGTATTCATCAATCATCGCCAACAGTGCAGCGCCTGCAACATTTAATTCGGGATCAGTGGGTAAATTATAATCGTCAATATTTATAATTGTAATAACGGCTTGTCCTACTGCACGGTTTACAATTCGCATTTCCATTTCATCATAGGGATCGTTCACGGCAAAGCCCAATATATCAAATCCACACACCATATTTGCTACGGTGGCAGGGGCTTTAATTTTTATCCATTGATTAATTGGAACCATAATAATATTTTATACTCTTGCTGCTCTAATAATATCTGCAAACACACCCGATGCAGTTACATCGGCCCCAGCACCAGCACCCTTTACGACCAATGGCAACTCAGGATAACGGCCTGAATAAAACAACACCAAATTATCCTTTCCATACAAATGATAAAAATCGGAGCTTGGTTCAATATGTTGTAATCCAACTTTGGCAACCCCTTTTCCATTCGCATCGTTTTCAAAATTGGCAACAAATTTTAATTTGCAATTTTTTGCAGCCGCTGCATCATATATCTTTTTAAAATGAGCCTCTTGCTTTTCCATTTCCTTATAAAAATCTTCTACCGATCCATCAAAACAACTTGCAGGTAAAAATCCTTCATTCTCAATATCCGACATCTCAATTTTATTACCTGCCTCCCTTGCCAAGATCATTATTTTACGCATTACGTCCGTTCCACCCAAGTCCATTCTTGGATCCGGCTCAGTATATCCTTCCGCTTGTGCCTGACGCACTACCTGCGCAAATGGCACTGTTCCGTCATATTGATTAAACACAAAATTCAATGTGCCCGACAATACTGCTTGTATTTTATTAATAGAATCTCCACTTAAAATTAAATTGTTCAATGTACCTATAATAGGTAAGCTTGCACCCACATTGGTTTCAAATAAAAACGAAGCATTGTACTCGCGCGCTAATGATTTTAATTTCAAGTAATTATCATACGGAGATGAGCAGGCAATTTTATTACATGCTACTACCGAAACTGCTTTACCTAATAATTGCGCATATGCGTTGGCTACTTGTTCATGTGCAGTTACATCCACAAATACACTATTGCGTAAATTGTTTTCAATCATGGTAGTCACATATTTATTGATATCGCCCAAAGGTGCATCTACCAGCTGTTCGCGCCAATTAAACAAATCAATACCCTCTTGGTTAATAATTTGTCGTTTACTATTAGCAATCCCTACAATATTAATTTGTAAACGCAGTTGCTCCTGCACATACCCTGCTTGTTTCTTAATTTGATCTATTAATTTACCGCCAACGTTGCCTACACCTGCGATGTACAAATTGACTTGCTTATACGAGGTTTCGAAGAAAGCTTCATGCAATACGTTGATCGCTTTACGAACATCGGATGTTGCTATTACTGCTGTAATATTTTTTTCAGAAGACCCTTGTGCAATAGCGCGTACATTAATACCATTGCGACCCAACACACCAAACATTTTTCCACTCACCCCTGGGTGACTTTTCATTTGCTCGCCCACTAAGGCCAATATCGAAACTTCTTTTTCAATAATTAGAGGCTCTACTTTTTGTGTTTGTATTTCTTTCTCAAACTCCGCATCCACGGCTATTTTAGCCTGGTGCGCATCCTGCATATTTACCCCAACACATATTGAATGTTCAGATGAACTTTGGGTAATTAAAATAATATTGATTTGTTTATTCGCCAAAGCCTCAAATAATCTTTTTGAAAACCCTGGTATACCCACCATGCCACTTCCTTCCAAGCTTAACAAACAAATATCTTGTATGCTTGAAATACCTCGGATAAAATTATCATCCTTCGGTGACTCATTTTGAATGATTGTTCCCGGATGATTTGCATCAAAAGTATTTTTAATTAATACTGGTATATTTTTATGCATTACCGGTTGTATGGTCGGCGGATAAATAACCTTTGCACCAAAATGCGAAAGCTCCATCGCTTCTTGATAAGAAATTTGTGGAATTTCTTTTGCATTGTGCACAATCCTTGGATCTGCAGTCATCATACCACTCACATCCGTCCAAATTTCTAAACGATCCGCATCCAATGCTGCAGCAAATATGGCTCCTGTATAATCGGATCCACCTCTTCCTAAAGTAGTCGTATTCCCTTCCTTATCGGAGGAAATAAATCCGGGTGCAATATATAAGTCAAATGCATTTACAGGATTTTTAAAATAATCCTGAATTGTTTTGTTGGTTAACTCCTTATCAACAACTGCATTTAAAAAATTAGAATCTGTTTTAATTAATTCACGCGCATCCACCCATTGTTGGTTAATTCCTTTGGAGGCAAATGTGGCTGAAATTATTTTTGATGACAATAACTCACCATAACATACAATTTTATCCTTCATGCGCGGAGATAACTCCTTTAACATGAATAAGCCTTCGCAATTTGCTTCTATCTCGTTGATTAATTGTTTGACAATACTTAAAGTAGCACTTTGTTGTTGTATCGGCAATAACGTGCGAACAATGTCCAAATGCTTTTGCTCAATATTTTCAATAATCGTTTTATAGGCCTCATTCCCTTGCGCTGCCGTTTGTGCTAGCATGAGTAATTGATCCGTAACACCATGCAAAGCAGATACCACAACAATAGATGGCTTATTTTGTAAACTTTGTGTCACAATGTTCACCACATTCCCTATTGCACTTTCAGTTCCTACCGAACTCCCGCCAAATTTTAAAACCTGCATATCCCTATTTTTTTATTGACCATATTATGCTACCTATATTAAGTAGCCATAAATATTATCGTCTTTATTTATTTCATTGTAATTGATCTGATACTTTTTCATATTATTTATGAGTGTTTCATGATCTTTTTTTGATCTTAATTCCAATCCAACTAATGCTGGACCAGCTTCCTTATTGTGCTTTTGTACATATTCAAACCTAGTAATATCATCATTAGGTCCTAATACTTTATTGACAAATTCCTTTAAGGATCCTGGACGTTGTGCAAATCGAATTAAGAAATAATATTTTAAGCCTTCATATAATAAAGACCTTTCTTTAATTTCTTGCATGCGTGCAATATCATTATTACCGCCGCTTACAATACATACAATTGTCTTGCCTTTTATTTGCTCCGCGTAATCATCCAAAGCCGCTATGGACATGGCGCCCGCAGGTTCCACCACCATCGCTTCCTCATTATACATTTGTAAAATAGTAGTGCAAATTTTTCCTTCCGGTACCAAATGCATATCATCCAATGCATCTTTACAAAATGCAAATGTGACATCTCCAACTCTTTTCACGGATGCGCCATCTACAAATTTGTCAATGTTTTCTAATTCAACAGGCTCGCCCGATTTCAATGCCCAAAACATACTTGGCGCCCCTTCTGGCTCCAAGCCAATCACTTTTGTGTTCGGTGACTTTTGTTTAAAATACGTGCCAACGCCTGCACTTAATCCGCCACCACCCACGGGTAAGAAAATGTAATCAATCGGATCCGGGGTTAATGTTTTTATATCATCTAAAATTTCAACGCCTACTGTTGCTTGTCCTGAAATAATTGCTGTATGATCAAATGGCGGTATAAACGTCATACCATGTTCAAACGTATATGCTTTTGCTGCAATGGCCGTATCATCAAAAGTATCTCCCACCAAAACCACTTCCACAAATTCATCACCAAACATTTTTGTTTGATTTACTTTTTGTTGTGGTGATGGGATCGGCATAAACACGACGCCCTTTACCCCTAGTTTTTTACAACTATAGGCAAAGCCTTGCGCATGGTTACCCGCACTCGCACACACCACCCCTTTCGCTAATAGTTCAGGCGATAATTGATGCATCATATTATACGCACCTCTTAATTTATAAGATCGTACAATTTGTAAATCCTCTCTCTTTAAATATACACTGCACTGGTATTTGCGAGACAGGTTGGCATTAAATTGAAGTGGCGTATGTGTTACAACCGACTTTAATCTTGCTACTGCCCCTTCAATATCCAGTGCAGGTTTATTTATATTCTTTACATCACTCATATATTCCCTTTAATATGATTCACCCATAGATGAATAATAATTATTTGATCCTTCTCTCTCCAAACCAAATTATTTGCCTGGTTGGTTTTCTGGTCTTAAACTTCTTACAGTTCGTCCAGCCTGCCACATTTCACTATTGTGTAATTCAGCTAATTCCACTTCTAATTTTTCACGGTAATCAGGTTTACTGTTCAAATCAATAGAACGTGCCGACTCAACGCCAGTTGCAACACTTTTATATAAGTCACTAAAAACTGGTAATGTAGCATCACGGAATTTTTTCCACCAATCCAATGCACCTCTTTGTGCAGTAGTTGAACAGTTTGCATACATCCAATCCATTCCATTTTCAGCAACCAATGGCATTAATGATTGTGTTAATTCCTCAACAGTTTCATTAAACGCTTCTGAAGGACTGTGACCATTTTTACGTAATACTTCATATTGCGCTGCAAAGATACCTTGAATTGCGCCCATTAATGTACCGCGCTCTCCAGTTAAATCAGAAAAAACCTCTTTTTTGAAATCGGTTTCAAATAAATAACCAGATCCAATTGCTATACCCAAGGCGATAACTCTGTCCCAAGCCTTTCCGGTGGCATCTTGGAAGATGGCATAACTACTATTTAAGCCACGTCCTTGTAAAAACATTCTTCTCAAAGAAGTTCCTGATCCTTTAGGGGCAACTAAAAATACATCCACATCAGCTGGAGGTATAATTCCTGTTTGCTCATTAAAAGTGATACCAAAACCATGAGAAAAATACAATGCTTTGCCTGGCGTTAAATGTTTTTTTACTGTTGGCCACATTGCAATTTGCGCAGCGTCACTTAGTAAGTAACAAATAATAGTTCCTTTTTCTAAAGCTTCTTCTATTTCAAATAAAGTAGTACCTGGTACAAAACCATCTTTTACTGCCTTATCCCAACTTTTTGAATTTTTTCTTTGTCCGATAATTACATTTACGCCATTTTCTTTTTGGTTCAATGCTTGACCTGGACCTTGCACACCATAACCAATCACGGCGATCGTTTCATTTTTTAAAACTTCCTGTGCTTTTGCTAATGGAAATTCGTCACGGGTGACTACATTTTCCTCGGTACCTCCGAAATTTAATTTTGCCATTTTACTTTTAGTTTAATTAAGATTTAAAGTTTTTATTTGTTTGTTATTATTTAATTATTAGTGTTATTTATTTTTTGATTACGATTTTACTTTTTCGATTTTTTATTTCTAATGTTTTCTCTTTTATATTTTAGTCGCTTTTACGCATCTTATTTTTACATCGTGAATACCGCTTCTCTTTTACCTAAGTATTCGTTTTCAATCACTTCCTCACTCGGTTCTCTGCTTTCAAAATCTTTTAACTTTTCATGAAACCCGCTGCTTTCTTTGATAATTGCTACGCGCGCGCTTCTAACGAACTCCACCAAGCCAAAGGGTTCCAAGGCTTTCATTAATTTATTCGTTTCCTCGCGATGGCCAGTTGTTTCAAATACTATAAAGTCCTTACGAATAGCTATCGCGCGCGCGCCAAACTCTCTCAATAACCTTTCCACCTTTGCACGCTCCGTAATTTCCTCAGACAATACTTTGTACAATGCCAATTCCTGCCATACTATTTCATCGTTGGTATTAAAATAAGTTTTTAATACTTCCACTTGTTTTTCAATTTGGCGAACTAGTTTAATCACCACTGATCTTGATTCATGTATCACGATGGTAAATCGGTGTATGCCATCAATCTCAGAAGGAGAAGTATTTAAACTTTCCACATTAATTTTTCGACGTGAAAAAATAATGGCAATACGATTCAACAATCCTACCTGATTTTCAGTGTACACCGTAATAGTGTATTCCTGTTTTTCCGTATTTGTATCCATAGTTTCTTTTTTAAATATTATAATCCTAATTACTTCATTTTTTATTTGAGCGCGTCTTTTAGACTCGCTCGAATCAAACTCAAAAGCTTCGCTACTTGAGTCTGATTTCACTTACGCTACAACCCTGTGGTACCATCGGGAATACATTGTTTTCCTTTCCTACCATCACTTCTAGTAAATAGGATCCCGGATGCGCCAACATGGTTTTTATCCCTTGCTCCAAATCCTTTCGGTGTTCTATTTTTGCGCCTTCTATGCCATATGCTTTAGCAACCATTACATAATCAGGACTTTGAATATCTACAAATGAATAGCGCTTATCATTGAACAACTGTTGCCATTGACGCACCATTCCTAAAAACTGGTTGTTCAATATCATGATTTTTACCTCCACACCTGTTTGCATAATAGTGCCTAGTTCCTGAATGGTCATTTGTATACCGCCATCTCCAATCACTGCAATCACTGTTCTATCTTGTGCGCCAAACTTTGCACCAATAGCTGCAGGCAAGCCAAAACCCATGGTGCCTAATCCACCCGATGTTACATTACTCCTGGATTCATTAAATTTTGCATAACGACAAGTCACCATTTGGTGCTGCCCTACATCCGTTACCATCACTGCGTTTCCTAGCGTAGTTTCATTCACGATTCGGATAACTTCTCCCATCGTCATCTCCTCTGTTGCTGGATATATTTCATCTTTGATACATTGGTCATATTCCTGTTGCGTATAAGACGCAAATACTTTTAACCATTCAGATCGATCTTTTTGTTCAATGCCTAAAGTAAGTAATGGTAATGTTTCTTTACAATCACCCCATACGCCTACATCTGCTTTTACATTTTTATCAATTTCAGATGGATCAATATCCAAGTGAATCACTTTTGCTTGCTTTGCATATTTATCCAATCGGCCAGTAACGCGATCATCAAAACGCATACCCACCGCTATTAATACATCACACTCATTCGTTAAAACATTCGGTCCATAATTTCCATGCATACCCAACATGCCCACATTTTGTGGATGATCTGTAGATAGTGCACTCAATCCTAAAATGGTCCACGCAGCTGGCATGCCCGATTTTTCAATAAACTTTTTAAATTCATTTTCTGCTTTTCCTAATATCACCCCTTGTCCAAAAATGACCAATGGTTTTTTTGCGTTGTTAATTAATGCAACGGCCTCATCAATAAAGTTTTTGCGAATCACTGGTTTTGGACGATAACTACGAATATGATTACAAGGCGTGTATCCTTCATAATTGAAAGATTGTATTTGTGCATTTTTTGTAATGTCAATGAGCACAGGACCTGGTCGTCCACTTCTTGCCAAATAAAATGCTTTGGCCAATATGCCTGGGATTTCAGTGGCATCGGTAATTTGATAATTCCATTTCGTTACCGGCATGGTGATATTAATAATATCTGTTTCTTGAAACGCATCTGTTCCTAATAAATGTGCAAACACTTGACCGGTGATACATACTAAAGGTGTACTATCAATCATTGCATCTGCTAATCCTGTTACTAAATTAGTTGCTCCTGGACCACTCGTTGCAAAAACCACACCCACTTTTCCAGAGGTACGCGCATACCCTTGTCCAGCATGTATGCCCCCTTGTTCATGTCTTACTAAAATATGTTTTAGTTTGTCGTTGTAATCATACAAGGCATCATAGATCGGCATGATGGCACCACCCGGATAACCGAATATGGTATCAGCACCTTCCGCAATACATGCTTCCAATACCGCTTGCGAACCTGTTAAAGTAGTTGGCGAAATTTTCGCATCTACTTTTTGTTCTGTTGTTTTTGCAATTATCGTTTCCATAAAATCATTTTTTCGTTCATTACTTATCAAACTTAAACCCGGTGGGGTTTTTTAATTTTCATCCGTTACGCATCCTTCACTTGCATCCTTCACCAACTTTGCATATTTCCAAAGCACCCCATTGGTCACTTTTAAAACTGGCGCTGGTTGGGCTGCTCTTCTTTTTGCAATGGTGGCTTCATCTACTTTTAAAGTCATAGTTCTTTTTGGAACATTCAATTCAATAATATCTCCATCTTCAACTACGCCAATCAATCCACCTTTGTAAGCCTCCGGTGTAATATGTCCGATCACAAATCCGTGGGTGCCGCCGCTAAAACGTCCGTCCGTAATTAATGCCACTGACTTTCCTAATCCTGCACCAATAATGGCAGAGGTTGGTTTTAACATCTCCGGCATACCCGGTGCACCAATCGGTCCAACATTTTTTATAACGACTACATCACCTG
>JBEATG010000059.1:0-6822 GCA_041162035.1 Bacteroidota bacterium | reverse complement strand
TCCTCCTCTAATTTAAAATCTACAAGGAGTTTCATTTTAGCAACTTCCTTATTCAAGTTTTACTTCTTTATTTATAATGAAAAATGAATGGAAGTATAAAAACGATTATAGCAGTCCATATACTATAGATAGGTAAAAATTGCGCGATACTTGTTTCTACTTCTTCAAGCTTGGCTTTATTCCTCACACTTTTATATAATTTAAAGGAAACGATTAAAAGGTGTATAAAAATTAAAATATTTCCACCTAAAACTGCAATTCTGTTGGGTGTAATGCCATATTCGAAAACTCTAAAACTTATCGCAGATAGTGCAATACTATTGATAATGATGGTTAATATGGATAATCCAAATAGTATGTATAGGGTAAATAATCCTTTATTGTTTTTGCCTGCTTCCGCCACTGAAAACAATATCAAAGCCATTACGCCAATTAATAATACATTAAAAACCAATAGTAAGTTTCTGTCATTGTAAGGGTACTTGCCTGTATAAATCACCGCAGTTAAATACACCAACAAATTAATAAATACCAATGGGGTAAATATTTTTGCAATAATAGGAGATACCTTACTAATCAATTGAGGATTATTTTGCAATAAGAAGGAAGCGATCATTGGTATTGCTGCAATCCACCAAACAGCAAAATATCTAAAATAGTTTTCTTCAATTTTTATATTAATGAGTTCAAATAAACCAAATGTGATCAAGGTAAATACCATGCAGGATAACAATATGATTGCGCACATTATAATTAAATCGCCATTGAATTTTAAAAATTCAATTTTTCTCGGGTGATCATTCAGCTTAGCTCCAATATAAACATAACCCAGTATACTCCATAAAAACATTGGCAAGTGAATACCTACTAACATTGCCGAATCGCTTTTATTATAATTAGGAATTAAATTGACATAAATAGCTGAAATTACAATCGCTATAATTGGAAACCATATTTTATTAAATTCAATTTTTTGTATCCAGATAAAATACGCGCTTAAAATAGGGAATATGATTAATGGTATATTTTTTGAAAAAAATAATTCTTCATTGATGCCTGTTATATTGGGGATATTAGCGATAAGCCCACCAACTAGAATTAATATAATTACTGCACTTATTTCATTTTTGCTACCCAATGCAAGTTTTTCGCTTTCGTAGTTTAATCGCTCATTCCAAACCTGTAATCCTAACTTGTCTTTATAATTAGGGTATATCTCGTTAAAATGCTTCTTAAATACTGAATTATTTTCTCTGTATAATCTTTCAAGTTGCGCAGGGTTGTCAATATGTGCTAGTATACGTTCGTTCATTTTAATAAGTTTTATGTGACTTATGAATTGCTTAACCATTTAGGTTTGTTAAATAAAGGTAACTAACAAAGTCTTCTTTATTAAACAACTGAAAGTATTATTTTTAAACGGCGCAATAATAATTTCAATGGATTGTATGTTATTTGTGTTTTACCTTTATGATTAATTATGAATGATAAAATCGCAATTTTAATTGGTGCCACTGGCGCCACTGGGTCGGAATTACTAATCCAATTATTAAATGACCCCTATTTTAGTAGCGTGGTGGTGTTAACTAGACGTGCTATTGATTTAGCAAATCCTAAGCTTCAGGTTCATATTGTTGATTTTGATAATACCACTAGTTGGTCGCACCTTGTGAAAGGCGATGTTTTGTTCTCCACCTTAGGAACTACTTTGAAAGTAGCCAAAACAACAGCAAATCAATTTAAGATAGATTATACCTATCAATATCAAGTTGCAAAAACTGCAAGCGATAATAGGGTTTATACCTATGTTTTAGTTTCCTCTTATGGGGCTAATGAAAATAGTTTTTTCTTTTATCCTAAAACTAAAGGGAAGTTGGACGCGGATGTACAAAAATTATCCTTTAAGCAGATCCATATTTTTAGGCCTGGAATTTTACAACGTCAGCCTTCCAAGTTAAGACCAGTTGAAAAAATAAGTATACTCATTATCAACGCTTTAAATAAGCTGGGTTTTATAAGGAAGCAAAAACCTATGCCAGTTGGGTTATTGGCTGAGAAAATGATTTTAGTAGCTAAAAAACAAGATGCTTTTAAAACGCAAATACATAATTTAAATACCATATTTTCAATTTAACTTTACTTTTAATAAGCTAACATTTACCATTATGAAATTCAATAAAATTTTCTTTTCAGTACTCTTTCTTTTAACGTTTACTTTTGGCTACAGTCAGAACAATACGTCCATTAAACCAGTTATCAACGCCTATATAGGACTTAAAGATGCTTTAGTAGCAACTAGTAATGAACAAGCTGTTTTAAATGCAACTACTTTAGTGAAAGCTTTGTCAGCTGTGAATAAGGCCGACTTAAATACCGCCACAAATAACACATGGGGCAAGATATCCAATGACTTAATCAATGCAGCTAAGTTTATTCAAGCGTCTAATGATATTAGTGTTCAAAGAGATCAATTCGTTACACTATCATCAAATATGTATCTTCTTGTTAAAGAAGCCAAAGCTGATGTTCCAGTATACTATCAATTTTGTCCAATGGCCAACAAAGGCAAAGGCGCCAATTGGTTAAGTTTGGAAAATAAGGTCAAAAATCCATATTATGGCAGCAGAATGCTTTCCTGCGGTAAAGTGGTTGAAACCTTATAATGAGTTTAGTCATATAGTGCAGATATAAAGCCATATGTATAATAATTAATTATCTTTGTCCTTGATGAAAAAACTATTCCTATACTTACTTTCTTTTATTTTTATTATTACCTCTTCGGGTGTAATGGTAAACATGCATTATTGCATGGGAAAACTTGCAGGAACTAGTATGAGTTTAGTGAGCAATACCACAAAAAAATGCGATAAATGTGGTATGGAAAAATCCAAGAAACAGGGAAAGGGATGCTGCCATGATTCCAAAAAATTAATTAAGAATGTAGATGATCAAAATATTGTAAATAGCTTTTTTAGTGTTGATCATCAAATAGCGCTTCTGCCTAATAGTAGTGATTTTGAAACTGTTTCTATTGTAGTTTCAAATAATTCAAATCATTCCTATTGTAGTCATGCACCGCCTGATCTATTGGGTGTGCCCATTTACATTGCAGACTGTAGCTTTCTAATTTAGATATTTTAATCACAGGGTTGTGCTCCTTTTTTTTAGGGAGCTTCATTGATTAAAATTTAAATTAGAAAAAATGAACATCAAATATATTACATTTTATATCTACCTTTTAATAAGCAGTTATACATTCGGTCAATTAAATCAGAAAACGAATTTAACAGATACCACATTTAAAGTATTTGGCGTATGCGAGCAGTGCAAGGATAGGATAGAGGGCGCACTAAAATTAAAGGGAATTAGTAAAGCCATTTGGGATATTGATTCTAAATTATTATCCTTACAATTTGATGCTAAAAAAATTTCCTTAGATAAAATTGAGAATACGATTGTAGCAGTAGGCCATGACTTAGTCAATAAAAAAGCCAAAGATTATATTTATCAAGATTTACCTGAATGTTGTCTTTATAGAGAATTGGAAACACATCATGATGATCTTCCGCAAGAAAATAACAACTTAGCTCAAATCACGGGAGTTGTAGTTCAGGATGGTAGTAATGGCAAGTTTGAACCTTTCATGAATGCAAGTGTGTATTGGGCAGGTACTAAAACTGGGGTACTTACTGATAGTTTTGGTGTTTTTAAATTAAATATTAACCCAATCAAAAAATTGGTCATTAGTTATGTTGGGTTTAAATCAGATACGATTACCATTGGAAATGTAAATGATTTTAAGGTTGTTTTAGCGGCTAAAAATCAGATAAATGAGGTCACTGTGTTTAGCAGAAATATTGGCAGTTTTATTCCTTTAACGAGTACGATTCGAACGCAAGTGATGACAGGCACTGAATTACTAAAAGCTGCATGTTGTAATTTGAGTGAAAGCTTTGAAACCAATCCCTCCGTGGATGTTTCCTTTAATGATGCGGTTACTGGTTCCAAGCAAATCCAATTATTAGGATTAAGTGGTAATTATACGCAATTAACAGTCGAAAATTTACCTGGCCCTAGGGGAATAGCAACTATTTTAGGCTTGAATTCGATTGCAGGTCCTTGGATTGAAAGCATTCAGTTAACCAAGGGAGTAGGTTCGGTTGCGAATGGATATGAAAGCATTGCTGGACAAATCAATGTTGAATTAAAGAAGCCAGAAACTGCGGAAAAATTATTAGCCAATATTTACGTCAATGATTTCGGTAAAACTGATTTGAATTTAAATTTGTCACATAAACTAAACTCAAAATGGTCAACTACTTTATTACTACACGACGATTTTTTAAATAATAAGAACATCGATTTTAATAAGGATGAATTTAGGGATTTGCCTACGGGAAATCAATTTAGCTTAGTGAATAGATTTAAATACGATAATCCGAATGGATTTTTAACACAATTTGGATACAAAATATTAGATGACCAAAAAATAGGAGGACAAACTACTTTTGACCCAAGCATTCATAAAGGTACAACCCATCATTATGGATTAGGTATAAATACAAAAAGGTATGAAGTGTTTGGAAAAATTGGATATATATTTCCACAGCAAAAATATAAAAGTATTGGTTTGCAGTTAAATGCAATTAATCATGACCAAGATTCTTATTTTGGTTTAACAAATTATAAAGCGAATCAAAAAAGTTTTTATGGAAATTTAATTTACCAGTCCATTTTTAATTCCACTATACATAAGTACCGAACCGGTTTGAGTTTTCAACTTGATCAGTATGACGAATTATTTAATTTGAGTAGTTATAAAAGAAAAGAGGTTGTTCCTGGTATGTTTTTTGAATATACCTATACCCCGAACGATAAGTTGAGTATGATAATGGGCCTAAGAGCCGATAATAATAATTTATTTGGAACCTTTGCGACACCTAGATTCAATTTACGTTACGAGCTATTTAGAGGCTCCGCCATTAGATTAAGTGCGGGCCGTGGCCAAAGAACGGCAAACATATTTGCGGAGAACAATAGTATTTTAGTAAGTGCTAGGGGGCTTGAAATTCATCCAACGAATACTGGCCATACCATGAATATGGGAGGCGCCTATGGACTTTCTCCAGAGATTGCATGGAATAAGGGAATCAGTTTTGATCAAAAGTTTATACTTTTTAACAAAAGTGCTACACTAGGAATAGACTTTTTTAGAAATGATTTTGAAAATCAAGTGGTTGTTGATTTAGAAAATCCACGTAAAGTAATCTTTACAAATTTAACTGGAAAATCATTTTCAAATAGTTTTCAAGTCGAATTGAATACAACCCCTTTAAAAAGATTTGATGTAAAATTAGCGTATAGATATTTTGATGTTAAACAAACCTATCATGGTGTATTACTTGAACGTCCTTACATAGCTAAGCACCGCTCATTTTTAAGTTTTGATTATGCGACATTGAATAGCTGGAAATTTAACTATACAATCACTTACAATGGTGCAAAAAGAATACCTAATACTTATGCGAATCCTACCGCCTATAGATTGCCTAGTTATTCACCAAGTTATATTTTAATGAACGCGCAAATATCAAAAACATTTGGGAATACACATCCTATGGATTTGTATGTAGGATCAGAAAACATATCTAATTTCTTTCAAACCAATGCCATCATATCTGCAGATAATCCATTCAATTCCTATTTTGATGCTTCCATGATTTGGGGGCCAACTTCTGGAAGAATGATTTATTTTGGATGGCGATTCAAAATCAAATAGCATTCCTAGATACAATTATTTGATTGAAGTAAAAGCTATAGTTAGTTATTACCTCCACCAACTAAATGTAACTTAGTTTGTCGACCATCTAAGTACCAAAAACCTTTTTCATCAAAATAACCATTTTGTTCTAACATAAAACGTACTTCTTTATTCCATTCCTTTATAAAGGTGGCTGCGTTTAATTCAATAGAATAGGCTGTTTTAGTATGCATTGGGTAATCACCACTTCCAGGAGTATCATTTTGGTTATCCCACATTCCGATGGTGGGGCCTGCTGCGTGCCCATGAAAGCCTAGGGGATGCGTATATATCACTCCTTTAATATTTTCTTGTTTTGCTTGCGCTAATGCGTCAGATAAGATTTTGTTACCTGTTTTATTTTCTTTGAATTGTTGCGTTAAGATATCCTGTAACCTATTTGCTGTTTTTAGTCCATTGCTTAAATAGGAAGGTGCTTCTCTTTCATCAGGACCAAGTATATAGGCATGTTCTTGAACATCCGTATTTAATCTTAAGTAGGTAATGCCAAAATCAACATGCAATAAGTCGCCTGTTCTAATGATGTTATCCTTATCTGTATTTGTAAATGCTTTCAGATGATCAAATACGGCATTGTCATTTCTTTGTATTTCCACAGATGGATGAAACCAAGTTGTTAATCCTAAATCATTCACTTTTTGTCTAAACCACCATACCATATCATCGGTAGTCGTGATGCCAGGTGTAATCACTTTACTACTAAAACCTTCCGCAATTATTTTATGTGTTATACTATTCAATTGAGAATAATATTGCATCTCCATAGCTGTTCTTGTTTCAAGCCATGCGACTGCTAAATTTGAAGCAGACACTACCTTAGCTTTGTTGCTAGCAGAAAGCTTTTGTGTGAATTGTTCATATTCTGTATGGTCAATACCATCCGCGTGACCAAAATTTACTGAGGTATTCAGTGCAATTTTATTCGGATGATAAGTTTCGATAATATTATTTAATGCATCCCACTGGTCAGGAAACTTTTTCATATCCCAATTAGCTTCAAT
>JBEATG010000054.1:0-3411 GCA_041162035.1 Bacteroidota bacterium | reverse complement strand
CAAATAGCGCAACTGATTCGTATTTATTAAACGCTTTGGTTTTTAACTGGCTACTATCTGCAGCTAATAAAATCAGTTTCCAGTTATCAATTCTAATAGCAGAAATAACGGGACCGCGAGTTGAAACCGTTAAAATTGCATCATGCGGCGACTTTTGATTTTGGGTAATCATGGGCCAAACATCTTTCCCATCAACAGGCGTTGATTGATTTATTTTACCTCCTGCTAAATTAATTAATGTTGGATACCAATCAATAATATGCATGGGCTCAGTAATGGTAGTTCCGGAGCGAACATGCCCCGGCCAATTTACAAATGCCGCTGCTTTAATACCGCCTTCGTAAACGGTTGCTTTAAAGTCACGAAGTGGTGTATTGTCCCCAGGAGGTGGAGCGCCATTGTCACTTGAAAAAATAATCAAAGTATTTTCTCTTAATCCGGCTTTATCTAATGTGTTGACAATTTTTCCAATGGCTTCGTCAACCGCTGATAACATACCTGCTAGTTTTTGTCGATTACCTTTAAGTTGCGGGTAAAGCTTTGTATATGCTTCAGGGACTTGAAAGGGTGCGTGAATGCCATTAAATGGGATATATAAGAACAAAGGTTTTGTAGGGTCAGTTGTTTCAATAATTTTACAAGCTTCTTGGGTGATTAATTCAGTACTATATCCTTTTTCATTTAAGGGAATCCCATTTCGATACCAGTCCAATTGATTATTGCGACTATGCGTATAGTAGTCAATGCTTCCAAAAAAGTGACCATATTGCAAATCAAAACCACGTGCATTGGGTTGAAACGCTTTTTCGAATTCACCTAAATGCCATTTTCCAGTAATTGCTGTTTGATAACCAATTGCTTTTAATGCATCCGCTAATGTGGTTTCATTTAAGGGCAGTCCCCAAGTTGCCCCTGGCGTAATAATATTGTAAACACCTGTGTGAGTAGGGTATCTGCCAGTTAATAAACATGCTCTCGTTGGAGAACAAACCGGCTGTACATAATTGTTTGCCAATATTGCGCCACTTTTTGCGAGTTGGTCTATTTGTGGTGTATAAATTTCTTTGCCTCCATTAAACCCACAATCCCCATAACCTAAATCATCCACTAAAATAAAAACGATATTGGGTTGTTTTAGTTTCGCTGTTTGAGCAAGGGTGTAATTGCAATAAAATAAACTGGATAATAGTAGTAACCTAATCATCCACGTCCTTTGATTTTGATTTTTGTTTTGCATTCGTAGGTGGGTATAAAATTTCAGCCTGTACTTTTTCTAAATATGCCATTAATCGCGACTCTAGTTCTTTCACTTTTTCCGGATTTGCTTTTGTTAAATCGTTGATTTCGCCAATATCATCTTTCAAATTGTAGAGTTCTAGTTTTTTTGTTTTCCAAAATTTAATCAATTTAAAATCACCCACCCTGATAGCCGAATGTGGTTGTCCATAGTAATGAAAAATAAGTTCATCATCTTTACGATTTAATTTTTCAGTGTTGACGTTTTCAAGAACTGATTTAAAACTTGTGCCATCAATATTTTCGCCCAATGAATTTTTGTTTCCTGCTAAGTCGCTAATGGTTGGTAAAATATCCCAGCCTGTCACTGGAACATTGCTTTGACTCCCCGCTTTAATACCCGGTCCAATCACCATAAATGGGACGCGTATACCGCCTTCATACAAAGTCCATTTCCCACCACGTAAAGGAAAACTATTGGTATGGGACTTAAATACCGAAGGAAGGTCGAATTTATTTTTTACTGGTGGAAAAAATTCAACGGAGCCATTGTCGGCCATTAAAATCACATAAGTATGGTCGCCAATTTTAAGTTGCTCAATTTTATCTAATATTTTTCCAATAGCAGCATCCACATTTTCTAACATGCCAGCAAATCCTGGATTATTGTGAATGGCACCTTTTGTTTTCGCTTTAAATTTATTGATACTTGCTTGTGTTGTCTGAAAGTCAACATGTGTTGCATAATGGGAAACTTGCATATAAAATGGATGACCCGAGTTTGCTTGTCTTGTCATAAAGTTTAATGCGCGCTCTGTAATGGATTCCATTCGTTTTGGATCATTATTTATAAATAGATCCGTCCACTTGGTTTCTTTTGTAGAGTTCATATCCCCATTATTATTACCAGTGTCTCCATCACTTTCATCATAACCTAAATCCTCGGGAAATATTTCAGCACGTAAATCCCATTTGCCATAATGTGCAGTGCGGTATAAAGGAGATATTGATTTTAATAATTGTGGTATGGAAGTGACATTATTTTTTGCTGGATTATATTTTTCAGGAAATTGAATATCGCCTTGGCGTGCTGGGGTTTGTCCAAATTGAATACTCCTTCTTTTTGGGCAACATACTGCACATGGCGCATACCCACTTGAAAAGCGCACTCCTTTTGCTGCTAATTTTTCAATTTGCGGCGTTTCGTAATAATCACTTTTTGAATTTGCAATTCTGCCGTCCATTAATTGGGAACTACTGGTCCAGCCTAAGTCATCAATTAATATAAAAATAAAATTGGGTTTTTGTTTTGGCTTTGTGTTTTGAGCGTTGCTATTATAGGGTACAATTCCGACGATGGTAATAAAAACAAGTAGGGCAAAGAAGGGGCTAATTGTTTTTTGCAGCGATTTTTTCATTTCTTTTATTTTGGATACGCGATTTGCAATTATTTATGTTGGTCTATTTCCGACATCATTCTTTTCATAGCAGGAGGCATTTCATCCAATACTTCTTTGAAAATAATTTTTCCATCTTTCTTTTCAATCAATTTAGCACTTTTGTTATCAGTTCCAATGTATTTATTTTTCTCAAACATTAGGGTGCCGCTTGAAACAAAACCCATTGTATTTTCAATATTGTTTATTTGCATAAGCGCAGGCTCCTTGATATTCATATTCGCTTTAATATGAAACTGACCTACTGATATAGTTTTAGTATCATTGGACAGTACTATTTTCTCAAACTGACCATCTGGTTTTACTTGCATTACTGCGAGGTAGCGCATTTTTTCAGTTTTTTGTTTTGATACTGCTTCCAAATGCCATTGGTTTACAAAGTTGAGTGTATCGCCATCCTCATTTATTTTATTGGTCCAATTATCAACGGGTACCGAAAATTGATCCGTTAATTTTAGATCAATACTACTTGATGAGAATAAGGATACTTGTGCTTTTGCTGTTTCACTCTGCGCAAAAACAGTCTGTTTGTTGGGATCTAATGTAAAGCCATCATAATTATGTAATAACCAACTCCATGTTGCAGGATGGTCTGCTTCTAATTCATCATAAATAATAATGATCGAAGGCGGTAGCATAACATAATGTCTTCTGAATAAATTCATCCCATGGTCAATTTCTTTTCCATCTACTATTCCAGAATAAGCATTGGAGGCAT
>JBEATG010000047.1:0-2642 GCA_041162035.1 Bacteroidota bacterium | reverse complement strand
CTGCATATACCGCAGTAGATAAAGCGGAAACGGAACAAGATTTAGCTAATTTAATTAATGAAACAGCAGTTGCTGAATTAGCGCGCATTACGGGTGAAAATGATATTTTATTTATTACATTTTCGACCGATTATGTTTTTAATGGTAATGCAACTAGCCCTTATTTAACGGATACTATTATTGATCCGGTCAATTTTTATGGCACTACAAAGGCGCAGGGGGAGGTATTGGCTTTAGCTATTAATCCCAATACCATCATTATTCGTACTTCTTGGGTATTTAGTAGTCATGGGAATAATTTTGTTAAAACCATGATGCGATTAATGAAGGAGAGAACCATTTTAAATGTGGTAAGTGATCAAATTGGTCGACCAACCTATGCAAAGGATTTGGCTTTTGCTACAATAAAAATAATCAAGGAGGTAAGTGATGGTAAAAATATAAAGGGCGTGTATCACTTTGCAAATAAAGGGGTGACGAGTTGGTTTGAATTTGCACAGCATATCAAAAAAAATGCAGGATTAAGTTGCGATCTGCTTCCGATTAATACAGCGCAATTCCCAACACCTGCAAAACGACCGGCTTATTCCGTGTTGGATACACAAAAAATTGAAACAACACTTAATATAGACATTCCAAGTTGGGAGGAATCCTTATTAGCTTGTCAAAAAATGTTAGGATAACTTAAATGAAAAAGGAAGCATTATTAAAACAGTTGCAATCACAAACCTATGTGATGATTAAACCTTCCCCATTGCATGGCATTGGTGTTTTCGCAATTCGTGATATACCAAAGGGGACCAAGGATATTTTTTCAGAAGGCTTTGGGGATTGGATAAAAGTTAGCAAGGAGGAAGTGGATGCTTTGCCAACACATTCAAGGGAGTTAATTGAAAATCATTGTTTGTTTGATGAAGACAGTTATTTTGTTCCTGAATATGGGTTTAAACTAGTGGATTTAGTAATCTATTTAAATCATTCTGAAACGCCTAATGTTATATCTTTAAAAGACGGTGAGCAGTTTGAGGCATTGGTGGATATAAAAGTAGGGGAGGAATTACTAGTGGATTATGGAACGATTGTTGAATACGATGAGTAAGTAAGGTTAAAGTGAGCTTCGAATTATATTAGGGTAATTGTGGGTAATGAAAATGTATCAAAAATTCATTAACTATAAGCGATCATGTAAATAGTATAATATTTTTTTAAACTTTGATTTATATAATTTCAAATAGTTCCAACATGAAAAAAATCTTTTTTATTCTTTCTGCTATCTTGTTTTTTTGTAACGCGCAAGCGTTCTCGTTTACCGATACCTTAAAAATTAAAAAAACTGCCGATTTTGTATTGGATGGCGCTGGCACTAATGTGCAATGGGACTCCGCTGCTTGGGTTAACTTGATTCAATTGGATTCAGGTATTCGTGGATATGACACTAAGTTTAAAGTGCTTTATTCGGATGCGGGTGTGTATGTATTTTTTACAGGGAATGATAAAAAAGTGACCTCTACTTTTACCAAGGATTTTGATAATTTATTTACTGCTGATGTATTTGAAGTATTTTTTCATCCAGCACCTAAAATGCCCATTTATTTAGAATATGAAGTGAATGCGTTAAACGCAGAACTGGTGTTATTGGTACCGCATCTAGATAAAAAAGCGATGGGGTGGACACCATGGCATTATGAAGGGAAGCGTAAAGTGGTTAAAAAAGTGCAAGTACATCAGTTAAATAATGAAATGTATAAATGGACTGCAGAATTATTTTTCCCTATTGCACTTTTCGGTCCTTTGCAAAATACGGAATTAAAAAAAGGGGTTTGCTGGAATGCTAATTTTTACAGATTAGATTATGATGCAGGTAGAATGATCAAGTTTGCTTGGTCGCCAGTTAACGCAAGCTTTCATGAGTATGATAAGTATGGGGTAATACAATTTAACTAAGTAGTATATAATGAACTAATCCTTTGGTTCTTTCTTATGCCAATAGGAAGCTAGTATAGATCCTGTAATATTCATAAATGGTCCAAATACGGCAGCAGCCAATCCCATGGTTGCTGCTTTTCCTAACTTCTCTGCAAGGCCAGAGGCTAAGCCGCCATTTTGCATACCCACTTCAATAGCTACAGTGCGACAGTCTCTTTCAGGCATTTTAAATAATCGAGCACTCCAATACCCTAATAAATAGCCAAATGAATTGTGAATTAAAACAATAACTATTAGTAATGGTCCGATTTTTAATAAGTTATCTCTTCCTGTTGCAGTAATGATTGTGATAATGCAAGCTATTCCAACCATCGAAACAATTGGCATTGCGTCATCTACCCATTTTGATCTTCCTTTTAAAAGTTTATTGAAAATTAAACCAGCACCAATAGGTAAAATGATCATTTTATTTATATCCCACATCATTTTTATTACGTCAATTTCAATTAATGCGCCGGCAAATAATTTCATTAGCAATGGTGTTACAAAAGGTGCTATTAGTGTAGTGATTGAAGTAATTGTAATTGAAAGTGCTAGGTTGGCTTTTGCTAAATAGGACATTACATTTGACGCAAGTCCACTAGGAGAGCATCCAATCAATATAATTCCAGCAGCAATCTCAGGAGGGAAATTAGATAAGCTAGCTAAGGTAAAAC
>JBEATG010000269.1:0-3725 GCA_041162035.1 Bacteroidota bacterium | reverse complement strand
TTTCATAAACAATGAAATAAACGTAAGAGATTGGCAATGGGTTAACACAATAGAATAATAAATCCGACTCAAACTCACC
The DNA here is from genome assembly GCA_041162035.1 of Bacteroidota bacterium. Classification (GTDB taxonomy): domain Bacteria; phylum Bacteroidota; class Bacteroidia; order Chitinophagales; family Chitinophagaceae; genus Sediminibacterium. Next base: position 3,646 of record JBEATG010000269.1, on the reverse strand, counting down.
AAAATTCAATAAAGTAAAAAATGTGAACAGCGAATCCATTACCAAAACAAAAATTTTTCACAAAACATATTCTACGCCTCAGTTCGCATTAATAATTCGCCCTATAAGAACGGTCAATACTACATATGATTCCAAACAATTATCCACGATATGAAAATTAATAATTTACTCTTAAATTCGGTGTTGAGCGTACTCCACAGAAAAACACATTTCCACATGCTGAAAAAGCGCAATTTCAAAGGCATTATTCTGCTTACAATGATTGTTTTCACACTAAATCATGCTCAAGGACAAGTTACAGTAACTTCAAATACAACATGGAGTAATTCCACTATCCCATCTGGAGCCTCAGGAGGGATTATTATCCAAGGGTGTACACTCACAATTGAGAATGTTATAGGTTTTTCAATCTCAAACAACATTACGGTTGATGGGACCAATGCTGTGCTAATAATTGACAATTCACATTTTATTTTCACATCCAATTCTGCAAAAATTCAGGTCAACAAGGAAGGTATACTTCAAGTAATTAATGGCTCTATTCTTGAGGCACCTTTCTCCGGCACATGGGAAGGTATTAATGCTGGTGAATCCGATTATCATTTTAGTATAGCACCAAGCATCGATAATACTGGAAATTGCTCCCCCGCCGAATGGGCGGGAGTAATAGATGGGAGTGCCACTCGTATTGATGTGATCGGCTCTTTCATTCGTAATGCAAAACATGGAATAAAATCCAATGCTTCTAACGATCACACCAGTGCAGTAGTGAGAGCTAGAGAAACCGAATTTAAAAACTGCGAATTCGGTGTTGAACTCTCAAATAACTTTTGTAATCGTTTCCCTATGCAATCAGGCACATACATAATGACTTGTGACTTTATCTGGGATAACGACATGCCTAACTTCGAGGGATTCCCGTCTGAGAATTATAGAGGTATCCACCTTTATAAATGCAAAGGAATAAACATTGGCGGCTGCACATTCACTGACAACATTTCAGGCAACTCTCGAAGCAACGGAAATGGATTTACAAGTTGTGGAATTTACGCATGGCATACCACCGTAAATATCTCTAAGGATGGTGATCGTTGTGGAATTTCAAATGGTGATGCTGACCCATGTCCTGACAATTCCTTTTCAAACCCCACCCTATCAAGAGGGTGTAGTTTTAACAAATTGGATATTGGTGTCGTATATACGACATCAGACAAAAACGACAAATTTGCAATCCGAAGTTCAACTTTTAACGACACCAAACAGGGGGTAGAGGTAGGTAAAACTTATAATTTCGCATTTGGTTACAACACATACAACTTCAACACCGATGCATACATTAATTATTATGGACCTGGACCTTGGTTTACTGGCGCACTAATAATTCATTCTTACAATGGAGTAGGAATTTATAACAATAGTTTTAATTACACACATGGTGGAGGCACTCAACAATATATTAAATTTATTGAAATGGGTAATCTAATTAATCATGGTTTATCATATATCAAGAAAAATACCTTTTACAATGATATTCCTTTAACAACTTGTGGCCGCTATGATAATGGCATATACATTTACGGAAACAACCAAGCACTCAATATCAAATGCAATACTTTTGAGAATTTAGCCTACGATATCAAATTAACAATTGATGGAAAATTGAGTGACATACCGTTGGATGGTGGAGGGTCAATTGGAAGTGGCAATACTTGGTCCATCATTGCAGGTTCAGCGCATTCTTGTGACTATTCAAATGTAGCAGTACCAACTGGACACAGATCAAATATTGGAAGTGTTTTTTTTGAGAATATTGGGAACACCGATGAGCCCAAAGCAAGCATTAGTCAAACAAGTTGGGAACATTTGTCAGGAGGATTGACTCCAATCAAAAATGCTGTTAGCACTGCCAATACCTGTGCTGCTACAACCTGCGAAGACCTTCAAGTACTTGCGGTTAGCGAAATAGATATAAATCAAATTGTCACATCTTTTCCAAATCCCACCTCTGCAGATTTCACTATAGCGACTAAAATACCTATAAAATATGTAACCTTGTATGGTGTAGACGGAAGAAAATTACTAGAAGTAAAATCCAATTCAACTTTGGGAAATGAAATCCGTGTTAATAGAGTGGATTTGAATAATTTTATAGGTATTATTTTGATTAAGGTTGAATGTCTTAATGGGCAGGTATTAACGGGCCGCCAAATTCTCTATTGAAGCAATGAGACAAAGGTTCTGGTTAAATTTGTTAATTCTTGTTTTAGGTTGCAATCAAACGATTGCCCAAACCAACAAAACATGGCAATTGGGAAGAACCTTACAAATTACTTTTAGCGATAGTGTAAATTACAAGATTCATTCTAATCCGTTAAATGATGTATTGTGTTATCGGTTTTTTTCACGTCCAAATGGAAGTTTAAGTATTCCCTACGCATCATCTGGGGCTACGACAGGCGCCTGCTATGTTATGGATAGTAATTACCAACGCATTAAACCACAGCCTTTTGTTCTCGGTGTGGACTATCAAAATTACTTCTGTCTTTTCCCTACAGGATTTGATTCATTTACCGCATATTCTCATTTTCGGTATCATATTAATTACAACTGCAACGATTTTCAAAAATTCGCGTTAGAAGGTAATCCAAATATTAACGCCTGTAATTTCGATGGGAAATACGGGTTATATTCAAAGAACTTTATTTTTCGAAACAACAAGCCGGAAATGGTAGAAGATATAAAACAGATTCTGGCGCTACCTAAGTATAATTATTCACCAAACATTCGAAGGATAAAGAACTTTGAATATGCGGGTGTTCGTGTTCAACCCATTCAAAATCGCACATTGGGGTTTTATTCTTATCAGATAGGTCGGAATTTTGCTAATTCTGTTGATTCATTTTTATGGAATCCGGATTTCTTGTTGCCACCGCAATACAAAGACACTGCTATTTTCAAAACCTCATATGTCACTTCCATTACTTCCGATATCAATGATTTATCGCCAGGGTGCCAACGGTTTGTATGTATGATGCAAATAAGCAGCAAACTAAAAATTAAAGAGGATGCCAAAACCTACTTTGCGGAATATATTGTGGTAATCAATTTGAATCAATTGCATTTTACTGGTTCACCTGAATTGATTTTGGTTGATCAGGGAGAAACTTCAATCATTCCGGGTGATATTATTGGCCAAGCCCCAAAAGGAAAATTTTCGAGATCATTTGGCTTCTCACCCGATGGGCAAACTTTATATATGGCTCTAACCCACCAAAAATCACAAACCACAAATAACTATTCATCTCTTGAAACTTACAAAAAAGTTAGCGGCAAATGGCAGAGACATGACAGTTTAATCAGTTTTTATGGGGTGAACTATTATGTTAACCCTTATGGAGGACTTACCGTTTATGCCTATGACAGGGTAAAAAACAATTACCGAATTATTAATTTTCCAAATGCAAATAAACCCGGTAATCCAATTATACAGGAGGTAAATACGTTTCAGGTTACTGGCACAGTAACTTCCCATCGCCCATATGACTATTTGCGTTTCGATCATTCTCTGGATTTCAAGGATTGTGGCGCCTACCTGAAATTCACCAACCGGTGCGATGAGAGCTTTGGAATAGATACGTATGAATGG
>JBEATG010000244.1:0-4276 GCA_041162035.1 Bacteroidota bacterium | reverse complement strand
TTGTTGGGCTGTATTACTTTAATTGCATTTATTGTCTTTTCGGATAAAACTTTAAGTGGGATTGAAAAACAAAAAGTATCGGTCATTTTTATCGTTTCCTTTTTTGTTATTTTCTTTTGGAGTGCATTTGAACAAGCAGGTGCTAGTTTAACTTTCTTTGCAGAAGAACAAACTAATCGTGATATCGGTTTCTTTACTGTTCCTTCCAGTTTCTTCCAATCATTAAATTCAATTTTCGTTGTAAGTTTTGCGCCTGTATTTGCTTGGTTATGGGTGAAACTAGGAAAGCATGAACCTGCGTCACCTTATAAAATGGCAGCGGGCTTAATGTTATTGGCACTTGGATATTTTTGGATTGCCACTGGTGTGAATGGCGTGGGTACGGGTATCAAAGTAAGTATGATATGGTTGATAGGTATGTATATGCTACACACTTTTGGGGAGCTTTGTTTGTCACCGATTGGGTTATCCTTAGTGAATAAATTAGCGCCATTGAAGTTTGGCTCTTTATTAATGGCAGTATGGTTTACAGCGAATGCCTTCGCCAATAAATTAGCAGGTGTATTTAGCGCATTGTATCCTGAAAATGGAAAAACAACTTCCTTTATTGGTTATCAAATCACCAACTTACATGAATTCTTTATGTTCTTCGTTTTCATGGCCGGCGTTGCTTCCATTATCTTATTCTTCCTGTCTAAAAAGTTAAAAAACTTAATGGAGCAATAGCTTATTCCTATAGCTACTTTTAAAAGCCGTTCCGATTCGTCGGGACGGCTTTTTTGTGTAACCCATTTTGATGAGCAACATCCTATCGCTCTCCGCTGTTTCATTGGCAACATAAATCATATTTCTTCTCAGCTCGCCATGACGCTAAAAAATAATAAAATCAAACTAAAACTTAGAACTCGCACTGCGTGCTCAAACAGCTAAGTTTTGCACGTTCGATTTTACAATTTTTATTAACGCTATGGCTCAATGTTCAGATAATATGATTTTTATTGCCAAATAAATTAATTGAATTGCAGTTTATAAAAAGGGCTTGAAAAAATATTCTAGTCGCGAACATTTGTGAATAGCGTAAAGAAAACAACATTATACATCGTAAAAAAATTGTGTGTTTGAGCGAAGCGAGTTCGCAATTTTTAGATGAGTAATGTTGTTTTTAGCGTCATTCACAGTGGAGAGCGATAGGATGTTTTTGCAAGCCTTGACATTTATCTGGCAAAAGCATTTGTTTATAACACTCCTTTTACAATTTCATCGACCACTGCAGGATCTAAAAGTGTTGAAGTGTCTCCTAAACTTTTCAATTCACCTTCGGCAACCTTGCGAAGAATGCGACGCATAATTTTTCCGGAACGTGTTTTAGGTAATCCTGAAACAAATTGTATTTTATCTGGCTTTGCAATGGGCCCAATAATTCTTGTCACCGTTTGCAAAATATCTTTTCTTACCATATCTGCTGTGCCATGAGTGTCCTGTCCATGTGAACCTGTATAAATGACATAAGCGTATATACCTTGACCTTTTATATCATGCGGGTAACCCACTACAGCGCTTTCTACAACTCCGGCGTGCATATTAATTGCATTCTCTACTTCGGCAGTACCAATACGGTGACCACTTACATTGAGTACATCATCTACGCGACCTGTGATTCTAATTTGGCCTTGTTCGTTTTGTAATGCACCGTCTCCTGTGAAATATAAATTTTCATAAGTAGCAAAATAATTCGTTCTGCATCTTTCATGATCGCCATAAGTGGTTCGCAATGTGGAAGGCCATGGTTGTGTAATACATAAATTACCACGGTACAATCCATCTTCCATCGTAGTAACTTCCGCTCCTTTATCATCCACTAAAATTGTTTTTACACCTGGCATTGGATAGGTTGCCCAGCCTGGTTTTCCTGGGGTAATGCCTGCCATATTGGAAATCATTATACCGCCAGTTTCTGTTTGCCACCAAGTGTCAACAATGGGGCATTTTTTCTTTCCGATATGTTCATCATACCAATGCCATGCTTCCTCGTTGATGGGTTCGCCAACGGTGCCTAATACTTTCAAACTACTTAAATCATGCCCTTGTACAGGCCCTAAACCAAATCCCATTAAGGAACGAATTGCAGTGGGCGCGGTATATAAAATGTTCACCTTGAATTTGTCAATAATATCCCAGAACCTACCAGCATCTGGGAAAGTTGGAATGCCTTCAAACATTAAGGAAGTACCCCCTGCACTCAATGGCGCATATACAATATAGCTATGTCCTGTAATCCATCCAATATCTGCGGTACAAAAAAAGATATCATTGGGTTGGTATTGAAAAACATTAATAAAGGTATAATTGGTGTAAACCATATATCCAGCAACACTATGCACCACGCCTTTTGGTTTTCCAGTAGAACCTGAAGTGTATAAAATAAACAAAGGATCTTCTGCATCCATTTCAGCAGCAGCAACATGGGTGATTCCTTGGGATTCTACTTTTTTAATTTCATCCTCCCACCAAACATCACGTCCTTTTAACATGGACACTGCTGTTCGAGTGCGCGTGCACACAATAACGCGTTTTAGTGTTTTATTTCCGATCAAAGCATCATCAATAACGGACTTTAATGGAATATCTTTTGCACCACGATAAGCGCCATCGCAGGTGATAATAAATTCAGCTTTTGCATCTTCTAATCTGTCAGCAATACTTTGTGCTGAGAAGCCACCAAAAATCACACTATGAATGGCACCAATTCGAGCGCAAGCCAATACCGCTATTGCTAGTTCAGGGATCATACCCATATATATACAAACACGGTCTCCTTTCTTTACGCCATTATTATAAAGTACTTGTGCAAACTGACAAACTTTTAAATGTAGTTGCTTATAAGTTATAATGCGATGATGTTCTGTAGGATCATTAGGCTCCCAAATGATCGCAGGGGTATCGCCATTTTTTTCAAGATGTCGATCAATGCAATTTTCAGTAATATTTAATTTACCCCCTTTGAACCATTCAATTTTCGGGTCCTTAAAATTCCAATCTAAAAAGGTATCCCATTTTTTACGCCAAGTAAAATGTTCCGCAATTTCCCCCCAAAATTTTTCTGGTTCAGCAATACTTTTTTTATAGGCTTCGTTGTAGTCGTCTAAATTTTTAATTTGGTAAGGGTAGCTCATAGCGAATCGTTGAATAAATAATGATACCCAAATTTACATTTTTCAGTTTAAATTATTAACTTGAATATTCACTTGAAAACAACTTTATTTATGATTCAAGAAAAAAAGCAAAGTAGTATCGCTTTTGTTATTGGCGCTTCTTCAGTAGGTACATTAATTGAATGGTATGATTTTTACATATTTGGGATGTTGGCAACTATTATTTCACAACAATTTTTTCCTGCAGATGCAGGCACTGCAGCACTGTTAAGCACTTTGGCCATTTTTGCAGCAGGGTTTATCGTACGACCTTTTGGCGCATTGGTTTTTGGAAGATTAGGCGACCTGATTGGACGTAAACACACTTTTTTATTGACATTAGTGATCATGGGAGGGTCCACTTTTGCCATTGGACTTGTACCAGGTTATGCAACTATTGGATGGGCTGCGCCTATTTTAGTATTAATTCTACGTTTGTTACAAGGTTTGGCATTGGGAGGAGAATATGGTGGTGCTGCTACTTATGTAGCCGAACATGCGCCCCAAGGTCAAAGAGGATTTTGGACCAGTTGGATACAGACCACGGCCACACTTGGTTTGTTTTTAGCATTAGGGGTGATCATACTTATTAGATCAAGTCAAGGGGTTGAAAAATTTAGTGCAGAATGGGGTGGTTGGAGATATCCTTTTTGGATTTCATTATTGTTGGTGGGGGTATCTATATTAATTAGAATGCGCATGAGCGAGTCGCCCATGTTTTCTAAATTAAAAACGGAAGGGAAAACTTCGGTGAATCCATTGAAGGAAAGTTTTGGACATAAGGGAAATTTTAAAATGGTTTTGTTGGCCTTGTTTGGCGCTGTCATGGGGCAAGGTGTGGTTTGGTATACAGGACAGTTTTACGCCCAAAGTTTTATTGAAACAGTTTGTAAGGTTGAATTTATACAATCACGAAATTTAATGTTGTGGGCCATATTAATGGCGACCCCTTGCTTTGTTTTGTTTGGATGGCTGAGTGATAAAGTAGGAAGAAAATGGATCATGCTCATTGGAATGTTAGCGGCAGTGCTCACTTATCGACCTATTTATAAACAATTTTTAAGTTTAACCAGTGCGAAAAATAG
>JBEATG010000235.1:0-2985 GCA_041162035.1 Bacteroidota bacterium | reverse complement strand
CTTTCATCTAATCCTAATTCAGTAATGTATCCTGGATTTTTTAATAATGCACCAAAATTGTTGTCAATGGTAACTTCAACACCCACATAAATAAATATAGCGATCATGCCATAAATAAGTTGCTCATACTTCATAGCGCCCCAGCCGGCATCATTTTTTATTGCACTATTGTTGGAGTAAAACAATACTACAATAACCGAAACTAATGTCATAATTAACAAGTTCAATTTAGGAACATCTGTTAATTGACCTACCACGATGATTGCACCAATTAATAAAGTCATGATTAATAAGGAACCTGCTGCTTTATTAGCGGTCTCAAATTTTTCATCATTTTTTCCATCAGGTAATTTTTTAGATAAGCTAAAAAATATGGCAACTGCAGCAAATACGCCAGCTACAATTAAATAAAGCAAATTGATATTGGTAACAGTGACTACGCTGTTTTTTGCAGATGGGCTGCCAAATAAGAAAAAGCTTACAATCAATGGTCCAATCGTAGTACCAATACTATTTAAGCTTCCACCTAAATTTAAACGGTGTGAACCAGTAGCTGGGTCACCTAATAATATGGCAAACGGCTGTGCTGCGGTTTGTTGTAATGAAAAGCCTAATGCGACTACAAAAAATGCAGCTAAAATTGCTGGGAATGAATTTGCATTGGCTGCAGGTATAATAAGTAATGCGCCAACTACTGAAATCCATAAACCGTAAATAATACCTTTTTTATACCCAATCTTATTTAAAATGTCATACCCAATTAGGTTGGAGCATAAAAATAAAATTAAAGATCCAATAAAGTAAGCACCATAAAACGCAGAACCAATCAATTGAGACTCAAATTGACTTAGGTTGAAATGGGTTTTAGCAAACGGGATAAAAATACTATTGGAGGCGGCAATAAATCCCCAAAAAAAGAATACTAGTACTAGGGTACCTAATGCACCGGTGTTGGTTGGTTGTTTGGTTTGGCTCATAAAATTCGTTAGTTTAATCGATTATCGTTTTTCGATTGTGTAAAATACTTAAAATAATAATTAAATGTTCATTTTAGATCAAATCAATCATTAAATATTTTATTGATATTCAATGATATTTTTAGTAAATTTAGTATTAAATGAACTTTCATAAATGATAGTTTTACATGTAAGTGCAGAGTGTTATCCAATGGCTAAGGCAGGTGGATTGGGGGATGTCGTTGGTGCTTTGCCAAAGTATCAAAAAAAAATGGGGGATGAATCCATGGTGGTCATGCCTATGTATGATACGCCCTTTTTAAAAAGTAATTCCTGGGACACCATTTTCAAAGGGAAAATGAATTTAGGCGATTGGCATTTTGAATACACTATTATTAAGGAGCAAACAGGTAAATTAGGGTATTCCTTGTTTTTGGTAGATATCAATGGTTTATTAGATCGACCTAAGATTTATGGCTATGATGATGATATTAGTCGTTTTTTAGCTTTTCAAGTTTCAGTTTTAAATTGGCTATCTCATTGGACTGTTTTGCCCGATGTTTTGCATTGTCATGATCATCAAACAGGATTGCTTCCATTTATGATGCGTCATTGTCATGATTATCAGCATCTCAAATTAATTAAAACAGTACTTACCATTCACAATGCACAATACCATGGTGCGATGGGCTGGGATAAAAGTTGTTTACTTCCAAAATGGAATATTAATGAGCAAGGATTATTGGAATGGGATCGACATATAAATTCATTAGCAACTGGAATTAAGTGTGCTGACAAAGTAACCACGGTAAGTGAAACTTATATGGCTCAATTGAAATACCAATCCGCTGGGTTGGAATTCTTATTTGAAAATGAGCAAGCAAAATGTTTGGGTATTTTAAACGGAATTGATACTGAATTATGGGACCCTTATACGGATCCCATGGTTAAATATCCTTATAATCAGGAAACGGTATTATCAGGAAAGCAAAAAAACAAAGAAGCGCTTTGCGCCAAATATAATTTAGACCTTACCAAACCATTAATTGTATTTATAGGAAGGTTGGTGGGTGAAAAAGCAGCGGATGTTTTACCCGGAGCCATTCAACATGCATTGGATAAAACAAATGGAGGTGCTAATTTTTTTGTTATTGGTGCAGGAGATACTGCTATTGAATCAGCATTGAATTATTTAAAACAATTATATCCTGAAAATTATAATTGTTGGATAGGGTACGATGAGGCGATTGGTCATGACGCTTATGCAAGTGCTGATTTTTTATTAATGCCTAGTCGGGTGGAGCCTTGTGGCTTAAATCAAATGTATGCAATGCGCTATGGAACGATTCCCATGGTAAGAGATACGGGTGGATTGCATGACACGGTCATAGATATGGGTGCACCAGGTGGATTCGGGATTACATTTTTAAATGCAGATGAAAACGATATTGTTCATTCAGTAGAAAGAAGCATTGAATTATATAAGGATAAAGCAAAAATGACTAAATTGATAAAACAATGTATGGAGATAGATCATAGTTGGGAATCGGTGGTGTTGGCGTATAAAAAAATGTATGTATCATTATAAGTTCAATTATTAAAATATAAATTATTCGTTATGGCTGTATTTGCAAAACAAACTGTCGCTATTATTTTAGGTGGTGGCGCAGGTTCAAGGTTATATCCATTAACAGCAAGTAGATCCAAGCCAGCCGTACCTATTGCGGGAAAATATCGTTTGGTAGATATTCCAATTAGTAATTGCATCAATAGTAATTTGAATCGAATTTTTGTTTTAACGCAATTTAATTCTGCTTCCTTAAATCAGCATATTAAAAACACCTATCATTTTAGTGCGTTTAGTTCAGGGTTTGTAGATATTTTAGCTGCTGAGCAAACCCCAGACAATCCTGGATGGTTTCAAGGTACTGCAGATGCAGTAAGACAATCCTTACGACATTTAGCAAAAATGGATTTTGAATATGTATTGATATTAAGTGGGGATCAATTATATCAAATGGATTTTAGT
>JBEATG010000203.1:0-2523 GCA_041162035.1 Bacteroidota bacterium | reverse complement strand
ACCACCAAGCGCTGCATAGGTATGTGTGTAAATATCCCCTGGTCTTAAATGCTTAAAAAATAAATCTTGAATGGGTAAATTAGGCTTGGAGCCACCAAAATCAATAATTACAGGTAGTTTTGCTAAATTCCCTGCTTCAACAACACGGTCCGTTGGCGTCCAATCTTCCCCATTAAAATGGGCCAATTTAAACCCTACAATATAATCACTGTATTGTTTAGCAGCACTTGCAGCAAATTTTGAATTCATCTCTGCCAAATCTTGTTCGTAATTTCCGCCACGCATTCCTTCACCAACAATATTTAAAAAAGATAACACCCTAGTTTGGGATACATCAATTACATTTTTCTTAAAAGTGGCAAAATTTTTCCAACCTGCACCGCCACAATCCACCACAGTAGTAACCCCTACTCTAAATGTATAACCATCAGGCATTAAAGCACTTAGACCATCACTTAAATAATGATCTGGCTGTGTACCTGCAAATACATGAGCATGTATATCTATAACACCTGGTGCTACAATTAAACCAGTAGCATCTACCACCTGTTTTGCATCTTTGGGATTTAAATTTTTATCGACTTTAAATATTTTACCTTGCTTAATAGCTACATCCATAACTGCATCGATGCCATTTTTGGGATCAATTACATGACCGCCCTTAACTAATACATCATAGAGGGGTCCTGCATTTTGGGCAATTACCCCTAAACTAAATACAAGTAAACCCAATAATAGTGCATACTGCTTTTTCATATAAATTAAATTTAAATAATAAGAAAATCGTTTTTGATATAGGAAAGCTACACATTTTGAAAATGAAATCAATTGCTTGAATATAATATTTTTCAGAATACCGCTCATCCCAAAATCTACCATGCAAAATTCTATAGAAGATGTCCTTAATCATAACCTATTTAAAAAAAGTGTATAAAATATGGGTTACTCATAACAAAATATGCGTTTTATTCATTAATTTTTGATTCAAAATATAATCGATTGCTATGAATCTTATTGCCACACTATTAGTAACCAACTTACTTAACATTTCGCCTGCCGACACGAATCAATATCAATTGCTTGTTGGCTCCTATACAAAAAAAGGAAACCCTGGCATTGAAGTATATGCTGTAAACGCAGTAACAGGTAAACCGAGCTTACTATATACCAAAGAAAACGCAAATGCTTCTTATTTAACTTTAGCGAATGAGGGTAAATTAATGTACGCTGTTTCAGAAGGATCAAAAGATGCTTCCTCCGTAAATTCGTATAAGCTAAATAGTAATAATGAATTTGAAAAAATAAATAACTCCGCCATTAAAGGAGCCGGGCCTTGTTTTATCACTTATCGTTCCGAAAGTAAAACAGTGTATACTGCTAATTATACTTCGGGAAGCTTGAGTGTTTTCAAAACAAGCGAAGACGGTGCATTACTTCCAATTGCACAAGAAATTAAATACAATGGCTCAAGTATTGACAAAGCGAGACAAGAAGCTTCCCATGCCCATAATGTTGTTTTAAGTTTGGACCATTCCTATTTATTAGTCACTGATTTGGGTGGTGATAAAATATATCAGCATAAAATTTATGCGGATGGATTATTAGACGAAAACTATACTGCCATTTCAATCACGCCAGGAAACGGTCCAAGACATTTTGTTTTTGATGCCACTGGCAAACATGGCTATTTGATTAATGAAATGTCAGGTAGCGTGGATGTTTTTGCAATTGATCAAAATAAATTCAATAAAGTACAAAGTATTATAGCAGATACTTCCAGCACCAAATCGTCCAAAGGCAGTGGTGACATTCATATCTCTCCTAGTGGCAAATGGTTAATCACAACCAATAGAGTAACGAGTAACGAATTGACCATTTTTAAAATTGGCGAAAATGGGTTGCTTACCAAAATGTATCACCAACCCGTAGCAGAAAAACCAAGAAATTTTAGTTTTGCACCATTGGGTAATTTTGTTTTTGTTGCAAGTCAAAATGACGATAAGGTACAAATATTTTCATTCGATGATGCAACAGGAAAATTAACCAACACCAATCAGGACATGAAAATTAATGCGCCTGTTTGTTTGGCTTTTTCGAATGATCCTATGGAAGTAAATCCCGAGGAAAGAATTAAAAAATTAAATATCACTTTAATCCCTGTGGTTCCGCCTATTGCTAATTATGTAAAGCAAGTACAGGTAGGTAAATTGATTTATATATCGGGTCATGGTCCTGACAAACCTGGGGGCGGACAAATGTATGGCCATTTAGGAAAAGATGTGACCATTGAAGAAGGTGCAGCCGCTGCAAGACTTACGGGGATTTCAATGTTGTCTACCCTAAAATCATATATCGGTGATTTAAACAAAGTAAAGCGAATTGTGAAAGTGCTTGGATTGGTAAATTCAGATCCTGCCTTTGTACAACAGCCCGCTGTAATGAATGGATTTTCCAATTTAATGGTGGAAGTTTTTGGAGAGAGAGGAAAGCATGCGCGCTCTGCTTTAGGGGTTGCTGCACTTC
>JBEATG010000194.1:0-3666 GCA_041162035.1 Bacteroidota bacterium | reverse complement strand
CTATAATAGTAAGGATATAAAATAGTACCCCTACAAATGAAACCATGGTTAACAAGTCGCCATACTTTCCACTTAAACACAATATAGATGCCACGAATGCCTGTATCCATAAACCATAAGCAGGAACTTCATTTTTATTTAACTCGCCTGTTTTCTTAAAAAACAAGCCATCCTTGGCCATTGTATAATACACCCTTGATCCCGTTAATATCAATCCATTATTACAACCAAAAGTGGATATCATAATCATCACTGCAATAACAATCGTACCAATATTACCCATCACTTTATTTGCAGCTGCAATTGCCACACGATCATTCTCTGCAAAAGCAATTTCGTTTAATGGTAGTACATGCAAGTACATTAAATTAGTACTTATATAAATCAGCGTTACAATTGAAGTTCCTAAAAACAAACTTAACCCAATATTGCGTTGCGGATTTTTAATTTCCCCTGCAATGAAAGTTACTGTATTCCAGGAATCACTACTAAAAATTGATCCCACCATCGCTGCCGACATCAAACCAATTAAAGCAGTACCTCCCACTGGTAACCAGCTATTGGTAACTGCGCCATCCACCGCAGTGGTCACCACATTGGTTTGTGCACTAAATGCATGCATCCAGTTTTCATTCCAATAACTATGCTTTGTAAAAAAAAAGCCAACAAGCACCAAGCCAAACAAAGAAATCAATTTGGTGAATGTAAATGTGTTTTGAATTATTTTCCCTTCCTTAACCCCTCTGGTATTGGTGTAAGTTAAAAATATGATTAAACATATAGCCAATGCTTGCGCTGCAGATATTTTAATAAATCCCAAATCAGCAATAATATTGCTTTCCCCTACACTAGGAATTAAATAAGCAGTAAACTTACTAAAGGCAACAGCGACTGCTGCAATAGTTGCGGTTTGTATCACCGAAAAAAAGCTCCATCCATATAAAAATCCTACCAAGGGATTATACGCTTTTTGCAAGTATACATATTGTCCTCCTGCTTTTGGATACATGGCACTTAACTCCCCATAACTTAAAGCTGCGGTGATGGTCATAAAACCAGTCAACAACCAAGCCACTACCAACCATCCAGCCGATCCTACATTTCGGGTGATATCCGCACTTACAATAAAAATACCAGACCCAATCATACTACCCGCCACAATCATGGTCGCATCTAATGCGCCTAATCTTGGTTTAAATTCCGAAGTTTCTGTTGTTGACATATTATTTGATTGTGTATGTAATTAAAAATCCTTCCCGTTGATTTGGGAAGGATTTATTTAAATTATTTATTTGATTTATGTTCCGAATTTAGCCCCTTAATAATATCCGAAGTGATATCATACGCCGTATCCTTATAATACATCAAATCAGGATTGCTTGAAAATATATAAGCAAACTCCTTATTCTTATTATATTTTTCTAAAAATTGCTCAATTCTTTTTTTAACCTCTTGTAATCTTTTAAAACTTTCCTCTTGCAACTCTTGTGATAATTGCTGTTCCTTATTGGTATAATTTTTTTCAAGCTGTGCTAATTCTTGTTGGCTACTCGCTACTTCCGCTTGCGATAAATAACGCCCATTTTTTTGAAGCGCTTGATATTTTTCAGCAAAGGCATTTTTCAAACCAGCTAACTGCTTTGCATTTTCCATATCCTTCACTTGTAAGGATGATTTTACTTCCTGAAAAAAGGAATAACTATTTTGAATAGAATCAATTTCAAAATAAGCCACTTTCGTTCCAGCACCATTTAATGCTGTTGACTTAATTGGAATATTGGCACTATTAAAATGCAATACATACAATACAATAACAGCGATTGCTAATACCCCATTGACTACCCAGTTGATTGACTTCATTATTCAATTTGTTTAATGTAATATACGGCAATTAATAATTGCCCTACCCTATAAAAATAAGAAAAAACGGAGGGATAAAAAATAAAAAAAGGTAGGAAATATCGCTACTTCCTACCTTTTTACAAAAATCTACACTAAATATTATTCCTCTTCGTCAAAGCTCATCGCTTCACGTGCAGTGGCTAATACTTCATACTCTTCCTTGCTACCTACGATCAATTTCTCGAATTCTTTTTGACCAGTTCCTGCAGGGATTAGATGACCTGTAATTACGTTTTCTTTTAAGCCTAACATTAAGTCCACTTTACCTTGTATTGCCGCTTGGCTTAATACTTTGGTCGTTTCTTGGAATGATGCAGCAGAAATCCAGCTTTGAACACCTAAAGATGCTTTTGTAATACCTAATAATACTGGACGCGCTGTTGCAGGTTTTGCATCACGCACTTCTACTACTTTTTTATCTGCACGACGTAAAATTGAATTTTCTTCTCTCAATTCACGTAAAGTAACTATTTGACCCGCTTTTAATGTTGCGCTATCGCCTGCTTCAGTAACTACTTTCTTATCGTAGATACGATCGTTTTCTTGTATAAAGTCATAACGATCTTCTAAGTCCTCCTCTAAGAATTTAGTATCACCAGCATCAACGATTTCTACTTTCTTCATCATTTGACGAACAATAACTTCAATGTGCTTATCATTAATTTTCACCCCTTGTAAACGATAAACCTCTTGAATTTCATTCACCACATATTCTTGTACTGCAAATGGACCTCTGATAGCTAAAATATCAGCAGGTGCAATTTGACCGTCAGATAATGGAGAACCCGCTTTTACGAAATCGCTGTCTTGTACTAAAATTTGACGCGTTAATGGTACTAAGTACTTCTTAATCATGCCATCTTTAGATTCAACAACAATCTCTCTATTACCACGCTTGATATTACCAAATGCAACGATACCATCAATCTCACACACAATCGCAGGGTTACCTGGATTACGCGCTTCAAATAATTCAGTTACACGAGGTAAACCTCCAGTGATATCTTTTAATTTTCCTAATACTCTTGGAATTTTAACCAATACATGTCCAGCTTTAACTTCAATTCCTTCCTCGATAATAATGTGAGAACCTACTGGTAAGTTGTACATTTTATTATCCTTCACACCTTCTAATATAATGGTTGGAATTCTTGTTTTATCCTTAGATTCAATAACCACTTTTTCACGGTGACCTGTTTGCTCATCCGCTTCATCGCGATACGTAAATCCTTCAGTGATATTTTCAAACTTAATTTTACCATTTTGTTCCGCAACAACCACATTGTTAAATGGATCCCATGTACAAATCACATCTCCTTTTTTAACTTGTGCGCCATCTTTAACAGCTAACAAAGCACCATAAGGAACGTTATTTGTAATCATTAAACGATCGTTCTTAACATCCATGATTCTTACCTCACCGGTACGACCAATAACCACTTTAACTTTGTTGCCATCGTTATTAATAGTGTCTACTGTTCTTAAACCATCAAATTGAATAGTACCATCAAACTTAGCGTTCAATGCTGATTCAACGGAAGATGATCCCGCAACTCCACCCACGTGGAAAGTACGTAATGTTAACTGTGTACCAGGCTCACCAATTGATTGTGCAGCAATAATACCCACTGCATCTCCTCTTTGTGTTACATAACCAGTAGCTAAGTTTCTACCATAACAGCTAACACATACACCACGCTTGCTTTCGCAAGTTAATACAGAACGGATTTCAACTGATTCAATACCAGCATCCTCGATAGCACG
>JBEATG010000187.1:0-5269 GCA_041162035.1 Bacteroidota bacterium | reverse complement strand
TGGCATATTGCAAAGTTAATTAATTAAAAGGTACTCCGTTTACTGTGAATATTGTTTCTATTGTACTTGCAATTTCCTCATTAGAAATATCTAATAAAGTAGCTTGAGTTTCACATCCTACAATGTCAATAGTCATATTCCCTGTCATATATCTATTATCTTCAATGTTTATTTGTGCTGGGTCAGTATCTAAAATCTTTAATAACTTATTCGCAGCAAAATTGCCATTAGTCGTTGTTATTCCAAATAGGTTACAATCAACATTTATTAAGTTCCTTCTATAATTGTTTATGTATTCTTTCATTATAGTTTGGCTTAAACCATCAGTAGGGGTTGTGTAAGGTCCGTAACGATACCATCCTGTTGCAGATACAAAGTTTCCTGATACTAATTGTTGGATAGTTCCATAAGCCATATTTGCTTGTGTTCTATCAACACCATCTCCATCATAAATAGGATAACCCAATGGCAAATCCATTTCTAATTGATATTGATTATTTGCATCAACTATTGATGTAGATGTAATCAATGATAATGGAGAATCAAAGGTTAATCCAAATGAACCTATTTTTACATTAGTAGCACAATTCACAATATCTTGAGTTAGCATATAAGTTATTGCTAAAGTGCCATTTATAGGAATTGGTGGAGTTGTTATTGATACTTCGTTTATTTCATCTTCTTCTACTAAAGGAACTTCATAATAATTATCAAATGGTGCTACCGAAGCATCTTGCCAAACGCTATCAATATTTAAATAATAGATTGCAGCACCGCCACCAATACCTGTTATTTGTAATTGTATTTGTCCTCTTACTTTATCAATACTTTGCTCAAAAAATGTTTGAGTATATGTTAAAGTGTCATTCTCGGTTACATATCCAACAGGATTTGTATGGACTTCCGTTAAACCTGTTACTCCTGTTGATGTTCCTAATGTAATATTAAACCAATCACTAGCCTCATAAGGTTTGCTAACTATTGTAACGCTTCCGCCTGAACCTTGATTAAATGTTTGCCATAATGTAGGAAATCCACTTGTTAAACTCTTTAGGTTTGGGTTTGAAATATAGTTAGGTGAGTAACTAATATCGTATCTATAATTGAAATTGTTATAACCTTTTTTAAATAGCTTCATTTGGCTATTATTAGTAAAGTATAAACCGCTTGTGTTTCCTGTGTATGGTTGAATTTCGCTTAAAGTATTGAATGTTCCTGATGTAACCAATGTTCCACTTGGTGTATATTCCGTAAAGTATGTGTAAGCAAAATATGGAGCAGCAGCAAATTCATTAACCGCTACAATATACCATTTGCCATTAGACTGATACAATTTGCAACCAAATGACTTTAATATTTGTGCTAATACTTCTAAACAAGGAATATATGTTTCATCATCATTTTGAAAGTAAACAGGTCGTAAATAGCTTTGATTAAATGGCTCGTATTGACTACCATCACCCCTATTAGACATTCCAGCTGCATAATATGAACAAGCAGTAATAAGATTTAATCCTGTTGGGAATCCTATTTTAGCTAAACAACTATATAAAAAATATAGTACACTATGTGGGCTTAATTTTGTGTTACCAGCTACATTAGTTTCGGTAAATGTAAAAGGAATGTAATCTAACATTCCAAGTCCATCAATAGCATTAAAAGATAATTCTTTCCTACCTGTGGTAAATGAATATTGAACCAAATCACTTAAAACCCAACCTTGCCAATAAATTACACCATCTATAAATAACTTAACTAAATATTTTCTATCGTTTAAAGTTGTAAAGTCAGGCATATTATCATCATCATCCGTTACATCAATACTAACATTTAATTGACTTGCATAAATGGGTTCGTAAATATCATCACTTCTTGGGATGTATTGTAACTGAATCGCAGTTGCAGGATATTCAATTACCGCAGCAACTACTTCATCAATATACATTTCTACAACCGCAACTTCATTGTTTTTGGTTGCAGCAGTTATTTGGTATTTTAAGTTATATGCCACCTCGCCTTAAATTTAATGATGAATTTGACCTTTGTAATGCTAAAACCAAATCATTGCCTCTTAATACAAAAGAACCATTGCCACCCATTCCAACGCCACCACTCATTGCACCTGCATTAAATGTTGTGTTCAGCATTCCCTTTAATTTACTTAATGGCAAAACCGCTTCGCTTTCATTTCCTTCGCCTATTAAAGCGTGAGTTGGTCCTGTTACAATTCCACCATCAGCCATTCCTAATGCCTTCATAAAATATCCACCAAAGGTTAATGCTCCAGCAGTTCCAGCGTTTATTGCTGACATAATCGCAGCAAAAATAGTGGCTTGTAATATTGCAGCTACAAATTGTTCAGCTAACCTACCTAACATATTACCTACCGCTTGTAATCCCGATTGTCCTTGTTGTAAATCTGCATACATTCCCATTAATGCACCTGATACATCATTTGATATTGTATTAGCAAAATCTTCATATTCCTTTTGCGTTTTCTTGATTTGTGCATCGCTATCCATTAGTTTTTTGGTATTTATAGTCAAAAACTTACCTAAACTATTTTGTGATGGGTCTGCTAATTCTTTTTTTGTTGTTCTGCTAAATTCACTTTCTTTAACAGGTTCTTTTTTATAAATAAATGGAATATAAGATGTATCTAATTTATCAAACCTTTTCTTGAAGGTTTCAATATCCATTAATTGTTTAGCTAACTCGTATTTTAAATTAGCCCTAAATTCATTTAAAGCATCTATTGTTTTAACTCCTCCCTTTTTAATATTATCAGCAGTTGGAGTTAATGTAATAGTTTTTAATTGTTCTAATGTATTTAATTCAAGATTTGCAATATCCTTTTTTATTACATCTCCTAATACATCGTATGCTTTATTTATTAAATCTTTTTGATATTCAACACTTCTTATATGAGAGTGTCCTTTTTCAATCATTTCCTTTGGACCTGTAACTAATGCTAAAGCATCATTTCGTTTTTTATTATTACGAAATTGGTCATCATATAATTTATTTAACTGCTCAATATTATTTTTTTCTTTAGCAATCGCATCTCCTTGCATTGCTGCCTGATTAACTAAAGTTTGATAATATGCTTTATTTTCACCTAAATTTGCAGCTTTTATTGCTTCACTATTACTGTATAATCTTTTTAATTCTTTTAAGGCTTCTTCTTGTTGTGTTTTATTTCCACCAACAATAATTTCAGCTAATAAAATACCTTTGGTTCTTTTAGTTTGTTCTCCACCAATTAACTTGTATATATTATCTGCAACTTCTTTAAGTTTTTTATTGAAATCCTCTAGTTCGGCAGTTGGTCCTTTAAAGAATGCAGCTATTTCTTTACTAAATGTAACGGCTAATGAAGATACCACACCAATAGCAACACCAATACCTGCTGGACCTATTAATCCAGCTGCCATTGCTTGTAAAGCCTTTTTAGTTCCACCTTCAGTTTTAGCTAATCGTTGGAACGATTCAACCATAGGATTCAGGTTATTCGCAATACCCATAATTCCATAAGGTGCATCTTGAGCAATCCTTGAGAAGTTTATAAGCGATTGCGAAGCATGGCCCATTGATTTACCTGATTGACCAAGTCTATCGTTTAAATGAGCAATCTTACCGCTAGTGTTAGCAATATTTTCATTTAATGTTTTAATTGTACCTACATCAGTTGTCTTTTTTAAGGTATTTTGAAATTGCCTTAATTCATTTTGTGCTTTTATTAATTCAGCTTCTAATGTAGATACATCCGCATCAATACTTATAAAAAACTTATCAAAAGACTCTGCCATAATATTTTAATTTACTCCGTACAACTTTAGTGTCCTTGCTAATTGGTCGCTTGTTAACATTACCTTTTCTTCTTCAACTTCTAAATCATCAATCGCTGGTATATGCCAAAAAGCCTTTATACTTTTGGGTGATTTTTCAGTAGTGTTACTTAAATATACAATATAGGCAAGGTTTCTAGTCCTTGCCCATTCGTTTAACTCTTGTTTTTCTTTACCCATTACGATAATAGAAAAGTCTTTCCAAGTCATATCCCAAAACTCATTGGGTCTTATATTGCATTCAGCAGCCTTAACTAAAATATCATCCCACCCTAACTTTATTAGACTTTTTTTTTTCTTCTTTAGGATTTCCTTGTACTGTTGTAACTGTGCTTTCAACAATATACTTCAAGTATAAAAGGACTTGTCCTTCAGGGTTAAAAATACCGCCTATTTCATCAATCCAATCGCAAACATCATCTTCGGTAAATTCAATTTCTTGTTTGTTACTTATACATCCTGATTTATATCCGATGTGTATTAATTTAACAATGTTATCCAAGTCGTATTGGTTACTACCTAAAAACTCAAAATACTTATCAATAGTTATGTCTTTTGATTTACAAAATTCCCTCATTGACCAAGTACCCCATTTTAATTGAATTGTTTTGTTGTTTAGTTTTAATTCAAACATAGGTTATTGATTTACGCTTGTTCAGTTTGTGTTAATGGTGGCAATGTTACTACGAAAGTTGCAGTAAATTTAACATCATCTTTATCAGCAGCATTTACTTCAAAATCACTAATAAATACTTGACCTGAATAATACACATCTCCTGAAGTTGGTGTTGCTTTACCCATCTTCATATTGAAGGCAGTTTTAGCAGCGTGTGCTGTGTACAATTGTTGGTAAGAATCCTTACTAGGTGTTCCTGTTTCATCAATTGCAAATCCTTCAGCTTTGAATGATTGAGTAAATGAAGGACCAGCTTGATATTGGTCTCCACATTTAGAAGTTGCATCAATAGTGTTTACTGTTGATGTCATTGAGTTAGTTGTAAGACAAGCGACTGCTTTAAATGTTGCGTCTCCGTCTATGTCAGCGGTAAGAATATAATCTCTTGCTGATACTTTTGTTTCTGCCATTTTATTTTAATTTTGAGTTATTATTAAATTATAAGTTATTATTGTTCTAAATACATTGTCCAAAGGGTTTAAACCATCTAAATTTCTAATTGCACCTACAACCAAACTTGAAGCATAAAACCCATTTGCTAGGGTTATGTTTGTGTCTGAATTAATTGCATTTAGTATTAAATCGCTTATCGTTTCGGCTCTTTTATAACCAAAGTTACTATTTTTTATGACAATGTCAACATCAATGGTAACTCCATTAGTGTAACTGATTTTGCCTTGCTCTTGCGTTGATGCTCTGCCGTTCATTATGATATATTCATTTACACCATTATTAGGAGCATAAC
>JBEATG010000158.1:0-2982 GCA_041162035.1 Bacteroidota bacterium | reverse complement strand
TAGTGGGTGCCACTACGCGTAGTGGTTTATTAACGGCACCTTTATTGTCAAGGTTTGGTATCAAATCAAGATTGGAATAT
Organism: Bacteroidota bacterium; assembly: GCA_041162035.1. GTDB lineage: Bacteria > Bacteroidota > Bacteroidia > Chitinophagales > Chitinophagaceae > Sediminibacterium. The sequence continues at coordinate 2,902 of JBEATG010000158.1, read as the reverse complement.
TATCCCGCATCTGTGATTGAAAAAATTATTTTAAGAAGCGCGCAAATATTGGATGTCAAAATTAATACGGATGCTGCAGGTGAAATTTCAAGAAGAAGCAGAGGTACACCGCGTATTGCCAATGGTTTATTAAAACGCGTGCGTGATTTTGCACAAGTATTAAATGATGGCTCTGTGGATATTGGCATCACCAAACATGCATTAAAGGCTTTAAATGTGGATGAGCATGGATTGGATGAAATGGATAATCGAATTTTATTGGCAATTATAGAAAAGTTCAAGGGTGGGCCTGTCGGAATTTCGACGATTGCCACTGCTGTAGGTGAGGAGTCGGGCACTATTGAGGAAGTGTATGAGCCCTTTTTAATTCAGGAAGGTTTTTTACAACGCACGCCACGCGGTCGTGAGGTTACAGATAAGGCATATCGACATTTGGGCAAACAAAAAGCCCGAGGCCATTCTGATAACCCCGAGCTTTTCCGTTAATTTACTTGAATATTTATTATTGCACCACCACAAATACAAAATGGTATTAGTGGTGACAATAACTATCGTTATTGTTCCCCCAAAAAATGGTATTTGTGGTGACAATAACTATCGTTATTGCACCACTAATCGGAAACCATTCCCGTGAATGTTTACGATTTCAATTTTCTCGTCTTCCTTTAAGTACTTTCTTAATTTGGCAATGTATACATCCATACTTCTACCATTAAAGTAAGTATCGCTACCCCATATTTTTTTAAGTGCTTTTTCGCGGGTCAGCAAGTCGTTTTTATTTTCAGCCAACATTTTAAGTAACTCGTTTTCCTTTGGTGATAATACCTGTGTTTTTTGGTTGAATTTTAATTCACGCAACTTGGGATTAAAATGGTAACCAGCCAAATCAAATTCTACATTGTCTGAAACTTTATTATCATCTTCATTACGCTTAATGATCGCCTTAATTTTTAATAACAATACCTCACTGTCAAAAGGTTTGGTGATATAATCATCAGCGCCTAATTTATAGCCAGTGATAATGTCTTCTTTTAAAGTTTTAGCACTTAAAAAAAACAAAGGTACATCAGGATCAATGTCTCTAATTTCCTCGGCTAAAGTAAATCCATCCACATGTGGCATCATGACATCTAATAGGCATAGGTCGAACTTTTCACGCTGAAAAGCGGCCAAGCCCAAACGACCATCCCGCTCCAATGTTACTTCGTAATCGTTTAACTCTAGGTAGTTTTTAAGTACCAAACCCAAATTGCTGTCGTCCTCGCACAACAAAATTTTACTTGTTTTTTTATCTTCCATATTGATTGCTTTGTGTAAAGAAACGCTTTTTAATTATTGTTGCTAAAAAAGGATTTCCAATGTTTTGTTAAAATATACCTATTTCTTCGTACTTGTACAAAGGTCGCATATTTTACATGGGGTTGGATTTATTTCACCAAAATATTTAGCTAAAAAAACACTGCGACAACTAGCATTTTGGCCCCATAAATAGTCTGAAAAATGCTTAATTCTGTCTTGAAATGCCTTTAACCTTGCTTGGTAATTATCCAAGTCAATGGTAATATGTGCAGCCGCAGCTCGATTCCATAAAAATTGCACCACGGGTTGGTTTTCCTTTTGTTCAAAACTAATCATTCCATGTTTTTGTAAAAGCGACAAGCTGTTTAAAACAAACGGAATATCTCTTTGTAAAAGATTCGCCAATAAATTTTCATTAATGAATTGCGGACTATCTAATATACCCCCATAAGTACGCAATAGGGTTTGAAGTACAATGGCGAGAATATTATTTTCCTTTTCAAAATCGTCCATCATTATACGATCTGCCAATACTTGCACCAAGGAAGGCTTAAAGGAACTGGGTGAAAATTTCACATGTCCTTCCTGCTCGATCCATTGCAAGGCATTGCGTGCAGTCATTTTATCCCATTCAAATCGCATGCAAAAAGTATCAAAGTCAAATAAAAATTGTTGTTTTTCGCCCATGCCAATTGGCAACTGTACATAGTCGGCCAAGTCCTGGTAAACTTTTTTTATGGTAGCGATGGAAGGATACTTTTTTTCTTGTACAGTTTTCCAGTAGTCCCAATCATTTTGTTGAAATAATAAAATGGCAGCAGCCCCTTGTCCATCGCGACCTGCCCTTCCGGCTTCCTGGTAATATTGTTCCAAGCTTCCTGGAATATCATAATGAATCACTGCTTGAACGCTGCTTTTATTGATCCCCATACCAAAGGCACTGGTACAAACCATGATTTGAATTTCATCATTCATCCATGCCTTTTGATTGCGTTGTCTAGTTTCAATAGATAGTCCTGCGTGGTATTCATCCACCTTGTATTTATATGCTTTTAATAAATTAGTCAACTGAGTTACATTGTTACGTGTATTACAATAGATAATCACTGCACCTTTTAGCTCGTTTAAAATTAAACGACAACTATGCAGTTTTACAGGAACTAAATGAATGCTATATTTTAAATTCGCCCTTAAAAATTGGTCCGTGATAACAGCGGGTTGTTGTAGTGCTAATTGTTTGATGATGTCCTCCTGCACTAATGGGATAGCGGATGCAGTCATCGCTAAAATAGGTACTTTAGGAAAAAGCTTTTTTAAAACACTTAATTTTCGATAGGCCGGTCTAAAATCATAGCCCCATTGTGAAATACAATGCGCTTCATCAATCGCAAATAATTGTATCGTTAATTGCGATAAAAAATTTTGAAAGTTAGTTTGTGCTAATTTTTCAGGGCTACAATAAATAAACTGGTACTTGCCATTTTTAGCATCACTTAAAATGATTTCCTCCGCATCAGGTGTAATTTGACCACCAAGGTTGACTGCTGAAATATTTTTATCTAACAAATCCTTTACTTGATCCTGCATTAATGCAATCAAAGGA
>JBEATG010000142.1:0-6627 GCA_041162035.1 Bacteroidota bacterium | reverse complement strand
AAAATATTTCATATTCTTTACTTTTACTTATTTAGTATTAAAAAGTTATTCTTACACTTAAACCCATTCTACGTGCAGAAGGACCAGTGATAAATTCCAAACCCCTTCCATTACCTACACCCAAACCATTGGTTTCAGGATCAAAGTTCATGTACTTAGGAAAGTTGGGAGCATAATACCAAAGGTTACTACCATTTGCAGTAATTGATACACTACCAAATGGTGTTTTATTCAATAATTTTTCAGGCAAAGCATAAGACAATGACATATCTCTTAATCTTACGACAGTTGCATCAAAAATACCTCCTTGGTCTGGACCAAACACGTTATTGAAGTAACCCTGAGTAGCACTGATTTGAATATTATTTGGTTTACCATCTGCAGTTACCCCTGGTAAAATATAAGGTGCAGCACGATCAAATTCAGTGTCTTTTGTAACACCTCTCGCTAATAATGATCTTGCAGTTGAAGAATACATATCACCACCGTCTGTATAGTCCACTTGGAACCTAAATGTGAAGGATTTGTAGGTTAAACTATTGATACCAGATAATCTATAATTAGGATTAGGATTACCAATAATTCCAATGGTTGTTGATGCGACATAATCACCACCAGCACCCACTAACAATTGACCATTTTCATGTCTTTGATAATAATACCCTTTCATGATACCTAAAGGTTGACCGTTAATTGCAAAGTTTCCTAAAGTAGTATAACCAGCATAAACGATTTCTTTTAAGTCAGCAGGAATATCAGATACCATTGAGTTGTTAATAGTCCAGTTACCTGTTACTTCCCAAACCCAATCTTTGTTTCTGATAATTTTATAAGCTAATTGCGCTTCAACACCCTTATTCGTTACTTTACCAGCATTGATTTGTTGAGAGGTATAACCAGTAGAAGGATCCAAATCTCTGTTCAAGATTTGGTCATTAGATACACGTTGGTACAAAGTAATATCAGCACTTAATCTACTTTGGAAAAATTTACCTTCAATACCAGTCTCTGTCTCTGCCATCAACTCAGGCTTCAAATTTGGATTTGGTAAAAAATTAGGAATTGAATTTGTATTAATTACTGTACCAGCATTCGTCACAAAGTTTCTTGTAGAAATATTTAATGCAGACCTTGTGGAATAAGGATTAGGGAAGTTAGCCGCAGTTGAATAACCTAAACGGAACTTTAAGTAGTTAATGTTTTTCTTATTTCTTAAAAAATCGAAAGCTTCTGTAGCAATAAACGAACCACTAATATTTGGATAGAATACGCTTCTATTCTCAGCTTCCAATGTTGAAGTAAAGCTATTTCTACCACCCACTACTAAGTAAGCATAATTTCTATAGCCTAATGTCGCTGTTGCAAAAGCCCCTATAGATTGTGATTTGATTAAGTAATCCATATCAGCACCTGCTTCATTCACAATATCATGCGTCACAAAGTTAGTATGATCTAATAATCCGAAAACTAATTGATCCTTACTCGTTGCACCCATTTGGTTGTAGCTTAATTCTCTTGAGTTTACACCCGCTAAAACATCTAAATCGAAATCATTGTTAAGATCAGTTTTGTATGTGGTAGTTAATGTATGATCTAAAATGCTATTAAAGCCAGTAGATGTTCTTAAGAAACCTTGTGGATAATAAGTACCGCCTTTGTTTTGCGCATACAATTGATAGTTTGAATAATTATCATATCCAAAACGATATTGCACTTTTAATTTTTGACTTACGTCGTAGTTCAAAGAAACCTGGCCGTAATTTCTGCTTACTTTGTCTTGTGTGAATGAATTTTTCAATGTCCAACGAGGATTTTGAATATCATTTCCACCTCTATAATAAACATGTGAATTATCAATTGGATTCTCCCACTCTAAGCCCATTAAATCAACTGCTGTCGGCGTATACATTACATCACCATACAAAGATGGGTTTGATGCTGTAGAACCAAAAGAAGGAGAAGTTGGCGGAGATTTTACATTTGTATTTACATGGTTAAATGTACCATTCAAGGTTAATTTGTTTGATAATTTCATAGTACCTCCCATAGAGATATTATTCTTCATAGAACCGTTACCTTCTACGAAACCTTGGTCATCCGTATAACCATAGTTAATATTATAATTTAAATTTTGCGCAGATCCTGCAAAGTTTACGGAAGTGTTTTTAGAAGTCCCATCACGGAAAAATCTTTGTACACTATTGTAATATTTAAATTCATAATTAGTATTACCTACGTATTGCGGAAATGCAGCATTCAAGTTAGCTCTGCTATAAGGATGTGCCACCTTCGCTGGAGGATCGGTAAACTTAGCACCCCAGTTAGAAAAGAATGCCAATCCTAAACTCAAATCAAAACCACCACCATAGGAAGTGTTGTATTCAGGTAAATTAGCCACTTGGTTAACAGCATAAGACTGTGTTACCGTTACTTCATTTTTCTTTCTAGTTTTTTGCGTAGATCCATTCTTGGTCGTAACCAAGATGACACCATTTCTTCCTAATTCACCATATAATGTTGTCGCACTCAAACCTTTTAAGATGTCAATTGACTCAACGTTGTTTGGATCAAGATCCAAGAAACGGCTTGGCGTGTTATTACCAAATGTAAATCCAGCTTGGTTATTCGTACCGCCATCAAATGGAACACCATCTACAACCCATAATGGTTGCGCGTTACCAGAGATGGTACTAACTGCACGAATAATTATGTTGGTACCAGAACCAGATAAACCACTAGATGGCCCAATGTTTACACCCGGTGCTTTACCGTTTAATAAACGCGCAATATCAATCTCAGGTTTTTGTTCTAAATCTTTTTTACCAATAGAAGAAACCGCATATCCTAATGCCTTCTTTTCTTTCTTGATACCCAATGCCGTAACAACCACCTCACTTAAATCTTCTTTTAAAGCCTTTAAAGTGATATTGGTTACTGCTTGCGATGTAGCTTCTTTTTTCTCGAAGCCTACACTTGAAACTTGCAAAACAGCGCCTGTTTTCACACTGATTTTGAAATTACCATTTACATCAGTAAGCGTTCTGTTTTTTGATACACTTTTCTCCGTAATCACAGCACCTTCAACTGGAGTTCCTTTTTCATCGGATACTTTACCAGTGACAGTTGTGTTTTGAGCGATTGCCGCTTGGATCGAGAAAAACGCAAAAAACAAACACCATAATAGTTTTTTTCTCATGTTGTTGTTTGAATTATTGTTTAAAAAATCTTTTGTAAATGCTAATTTAAAAAAAATATTTAAATAATTTAACTATTTAATAACATTAATTTATTTTTTCAATATAATTATATTTTATAATATATAATTATTATTTAATATTTATAACATATTATATATATTTTATAAATGTGGACGGATTTGTGCCATTTCGGTAAATACTGGTTAAATATTTAAGCAAGCGATTATCTTTGCAACATGAGTAAGTCAAAATCGGCATTTTTCTGTAATAATTGTGGTTATGAGGCCGCCAAATGGGCCGGGAAATGCCCAGCTTGTAATGAGTGGAACACCTTTACCGAGGAATTGGTTGAAAAAACGAAGGAAACCAATTCGGATTGGGAAGGATACCATACCAACCAAAAGGGGAATCAGGCCATTTCCTTGAATGAAGTGGATAGTCAATCTGAAAAAAGAATTGATAGTTCCGATGTAGAATTAAATAGAGTGTTGGGTGGTGGAATTGTTTTGGGCTCTATTATTTTAGTTGCAGGCGAGCCCGGTATTGGCAAAAGCACTTTGTTTTTACAACAGGGTTTGATGATGAAGGATCAAACAGTTTTATACATCAGTGGCGAGGAAAGTATTCAGCAAATAAAAATGCGTGCGGATCGATTGAATTTACAAAATGAAAATTTTTATTTACTTACGGAAACGCATACTGCACAAATTTTTAAAGCGATTAAAAAATTAAAGCCTACAGTAGTGATTGTGGATTCAATTCAAACTTTAGAATCTAATTTAATTGACTCTGCTGCTGGAAGTGTATCTCAAATAAAACAAACCGCAGCAGAATTTCAAAAATTTGCAAAAGAAACTGGAACGCCTGTTTTTTTAATTGGACATATCACCAAGGAAGGATCCATCGCTGGACCCAAAATTTTAGAACATATGGTGGATACTGTTTTACAATTTGAAGGAGATCGCCATTACGCGTATCGCATGTTACGCACTTTAAAAAACAGATTTGGTGGTACGAGTGAATTAGGAATTTACGAAATGACAAGTGAGGGAATGAAAGTAGTCAACAACCCCTCTGCATTTTTAATAGCACAACGCAATGAATCACTAAGTGGCAGTACTATTGCAGCATCTATGGAAGGCATGCGCCCTTTATTAATTGAAGTGCAAGCACTGGTCACACAAAGTGTGTATGGCACGCCACAGCGCACTGTGACAGGGTTTGACTTAAGAAGACTACAGCTTTTATTAGCTGTTTTAGAAAAACGTGGCGGCTTTGCGTTTGGCATGAAAGATGTTTTTGTAAATATTGCAGGTGGCTTAAAAATTGAAGACCCTTCCTTAGATTTAGCCATTATCCTTTCCTTACTTTCCTCTTATGAAGATGTACCATTACCGCAAGGTATTTGTTTTGCAGGTGAAGTGGGGTTGAATGGAGAAATTAGGGCCGTCAATAGAATTCAACAGCGCATTGCAGAAGCAGAAAAATTAGGATTCGAAAAAATTTATATTTCCGAATTTAACAAAAAAGGAATCGAACAAAAAAAATACGGCATTCAAATTATTTCAGTGGAAAGAGTAGATGAAGCGTACCGATTATTTTTTTAGTGGTTGCTGATTCATTTTAAAAGTACCCATGAAACCCATCAAGTATATTGTATTGCATGTAAAAAAATACTTGACTGGATTTTTACATTTAGTTTATCCGAAAATTTGTTTGCATTGCGGCAATAGTGACATTTCCAAATTTTATGTATTGTGTCCCAATTGCTATGCGCAACTCCCCTTCACTGACTTTTTTGAAATTGAAAATAATAATGTCGATAAAATATTTTGGGGAAGAATGCCTCTAGGTCCGAGTGGGGCTGTATTGTTTTTTACAAAAAATAGTATTGTGCAATTATTACTTTTTGAATTAAAATACAAACAAAATAAAAGGGCCGGCTTCCTTTTAGGTAATATGATTGGTTGGGCTTTGAAAAAAGCAAACCGATTGAATGAAATTGACTTTTTAATCCCAATTCCAGTTCGAAAAAATACGGAAAGGACCAGGGGCTATAATCAGTCCCTCATTATATGCGAAGGCATTGCACAGGCATTCCCGATACCCATTTTAAAAGCAGTGTTATTTAAAAATAAAAAGACGAACACCCAAACACATAAGGATCGAATTGAGCGCGGGCATAACAGTAGCCTGCTTTTTGGTCTCAAAAACGCCGAGCAAATTTGCAACAAAAACCTCCTGTTGGTGGACGATATTATTACCACTGGCGCCACTGCTGAGTCAGCGGGCCATTGTTTACTTCAGGCAAAACCGGCGGCTATTCATTTTGCGGCGGCCGCTTATACCCTATCTTAAACTTTTTTGTTTTATTCTTGTTATATTTATGCAACAAACAAACTCCTTAACTGAAAAAATAGCTACATATGAAAACCATTTTAAGTATTTTATTTATGATGACCACTTTATTTTTAAATGCACAAAGCATCCATACTTTTAAAGTCACTGGCATTGATGGCAAGCAAATTAACCTAGCAGCCTACAAAGGAAAAAAGATATTAATTGTGAACACCGCTTCCAAATGTGGTTACACACCCCAATACGAATCCCTTCAAAAAGTATATGATCAATACAAAGACAAATTAGTTATTCTTGGTTTTCCATGTAACCAATTTGGCGGACAAGAACCTGGCACTAATGAAGAAATTGTAGCCTTTTGTAAAGCAAATTATGGTGTGAATTTTCCATTAGCTGATAAAATCGATGTTAAAGGTGCCAACATTGCTCCTATTTACCAATGGCTAACGCAAAAAGCAAAAAATGGCGTTTTGGATGCGAACATTGGCTGGAATTTTAATAAATTTTTGATAGACGAAAATGGCAAAATGTTGGCCTACTTCCCAAGCAATGTAAAACCAGAGAGTGACGCTATCACTGCTTATTTAAAATAAGGACCTCCTTCGTAATTTTAAGCAGTTTTATAAAGTAAGCGCTATCTTCGTTTCATGTTATTAAGCGAAGTGATTGGCCAGGAAAAACTAAAAAAACAATTAGTGGACATGGTGCAGCAACAAAGATTGCCTCATGCACTATTGTTGGTGGGTCCTGAAGGATCAGGCGCTTTACCTTTAGCTGTTGCATTTGCGCAATACATTGTAAGTATCCCAAGCCAAGCTACCGCGACTGCTGATTTATTTGGCGCACCCGCTGAGCCAATAGCACAAACATTTTATACCCCAGAACAAATTGCAGATTTACCTGCCTATCATCGGGCCAGTCAACTCATGCATCCTGATTTGCATTTTTCATTTCCTACCATCATAGAAAAACCAGGACAAAAAAATATCAGCGCAAATTTTATTGAGCAGTGGCGTGAATTTATAAATGGCTATCCATATGGGAATGCATTTGATTGGCTTCAATTCATTAA
>JBEATG010000125.1:0-7425 GCA_041162035.1 Bacteroidota bacterium | reverse complement strand
GACAAGTACGTAATCAATTTGCAGTAAATACAGATTGGTTCCCTACCCTTGCTGAATATTGTAATATTAAATTACCTCGCAACGATTTAGATGGAAAAAGCTTAGTATCCGTTATTAATAGTGCGGCGGCTGAAACTATGCATCCAGAAGGTTATTGTTGGGAATTTAAAAAAATGTGGGTAGCAAGAAAAGGGAAATGGAAATTGATGGGTAACCCAGTGGATACTTCTAATAAAGGAACTTTGACCGATGCAGATACTTTATTTTTAGTTGATTTAGAAGCGGATCCTTCTGAATCCACCAATGTTGCAACTAGTCACCCTGATATTGTTAACGAATTAAAAACACAATATCAAAATTGGGAAAAGACTAATAAAAACAAATAAAGCTTAGTTCACTAAATATTTTATAAAAGGATCCTTGTATTCTTTTGCCCAAGAAAATAATTGTGCCCTACAATTTTTTAATGCAGTTGTATAATTGGGATCATTAATTAAATTAACCATCTCTCCTGGATCATTTACGATATCATATAAAACTTCCGATTCCTTCCCGTAATTATAAATCCAATATTTAAATTGTTTATTACGAAGCATTCTGCCTTCTGGACTTAATTGTTGCCCATTCACCGGAGCACCCTGTGATAATTTATCTGAAACAACAATATAATCTCGATTGGGCACTTGATTTATTTGCGTAAATGCACTCGCCAAACTTTTTCCTTTCGAAGTCGCAGGAATGGGGATGCCTGCAAAGTCACAAATTGTGGGTATTACATCAATGCCTGATTGTACAAAAACTTCCGACTTTAATTGCTTCCCATTGTTATAACTCATAATGAAAGGCACTTTGGAAGCTTCTTCATAAAAAACTGTTTTTTGATTCCAACGGTGTGCGCCCTGTAAATCACCATGGTCACTTGTAAACACAATCAAGGTATTTTTATCTAGTCCTTTTTGACGCATGATATTTAAAACCTTACCTATTTCTGCATCCACTTTTTCAACCAATCGGTAATATGACCAAATATATTCACGCCACTTTTGATCCGTAAAATTACCAACAGGGAATGCAGGATTTGCTTGAATTGACTTACGCATCATCGCCATAAATTCGGTCTCATTTTTCGAAGGCAACGCATTCGCCCTTAATGGTGGCAATTGATCCTGGCTAGGTGGATTTCCAATGTCACCATCAGGTAAATTATCTCCTCTTGCCCATTGACAAATATTATGTGGATTCATAAAAGACATGACTAATAAAAATGGCTTCTCCCTTTTTAAATCAAAAAAATATTTGGCATAATTAGGCAACAAACTATCCGTACCATTTCCTTTTTTATTGGACATATAACTAAAGCCATGGGTTTCATCTTTATTACGATCATAAGGCAAATGCCACTTCCCAATATAACCTGTCTCGTATCCGGCATTTTTAAATAGGGTTCCCATCGAAGGAAATATTACTGGATCAATTAAGGTATCGTCATTATTTTGAATACCTAATTCATGCGGATACCTTCCTGTAAATATGGAACTTCGCGAGGGCACACATAAAGGATTTGCACAATAAGCATTGGTAAAGCGTACACCATGGCTTGCTAAATAATCAATATTGGGTGTATTAATAAATTTTGTTCCTAGATTAATACTCATGGTTTCAGCAGACAATTCATCTGTCATGATAAATAGCACATTTGGCTTTTGTTGCGCAAAACCATTTAAGGATACTAAAATTAATATATGAATTGTTACGAAGCTGATTAAAAATTTAAAACGCATAGTTTCTTTATTTAAAATATTTTCTTGATTAATTATAAATCATCATCGTCCTCACCCTTTTTCTTCTTTACCTTAATTACTGGATTTGCCGCCAAATCAGGTCGTACCATTTTTTTAAAGACGCCTCTAAAAATGTCAATGAGTTTTTGCTGTTCTGGGTTTAAATCTTTTTCAGCAATTTTATTTTTTTCTAAAGGATCTTTAATCACATTATATATTTCCCCTGTTTCGTATAATTTCCATTCCTTATTATGTACGAATCTCGCACTTGGAAAATCGCCTTTCTTAGGGTCATAGTGAGCAAACAACCAATCCCTAGGTGTATAATTTTTACCTAAAACCTGCGGCATTAAACTAACCCCATCAGTAATAAAACCAGCTGGTAATGTTATGTTAGCAGCATCCGCCATGGTTGGTAAAAAATCGGTGAAGTCAACTAAATTTTTATTGATTTGCCCTGGTTTAATTTTACCTGGCCAATAGGCAACCATCGGTACATGGATGCCATATTCATTCGTATAGCCCTTATTTCCTGGAATTTCACGACCATCACTCATTTTAGAAGTAATACCTACTCCTGTACCATTATCTCCAGTAAAAAGTATTAAAGTGTTTTCTAAAAGTCCCAATGATTTTACTTTGTCAATAATGTCACCCACATTTTTATCTAGGTAAGCCATTTCATCTTTGAAATGAATATTATCTGCTTTACCACCACCAGGTTCTCCTTTTGCAACTACTTTAAAATCATCATACGCTTTTTGATTTAACGGCGTTGGCACGAATGGCTTGTGAGATAAAACCATCGGATAATAAACAAAAAATGGAACGTCTTTTTTACGCTCCATAAAATTATTTATAAAGTTGACAAACAATTCTGGCCCATACTCCCCATTATTGTACTTTTTCATCACCCCATTCTCTCAATCAACTTTGGATCCTTATAACGCTCATTATAGGAGGAACTAGTATCCATTAAATTCCACAACAAGTATTCATCAAATCCTGACTTGTATGGGGCAAACTCATCACCCTTTAATTGCCACTTCCCAGCAATACAAGTTGCATATCCATGAGATTTAAACAAATGAGCGAAGGTAGTTTCATTTTGATCCAAGTAACCCCACTTTTCATAGTTTCTAAAGTTGGATTTACCAGTCATTATTTGAATACGCGATGGCGAACATAGCGGCTGCGCATAACATTGTTCGAACAAAACACCCTGCTTCGCCATTGCATCAATTCTGGGTGTTTTATAACTAGTACTTCCATAAGCACTAACCGTTTCAAAGCCAATATCATCTCCTAAAATTAAAATAATATTAGGCTGCTTTTCGGTTTTATTTTTTACGCTTTGTGCATTTGTTACATTTGATATTCCAATTACTAAACAACACAAATAAATGTAACTATTTTTAATTTTCATATGCAACAATTAATTTTCAATGAAAATTATTTATAATGTTATTTTCCATTCGTTGTTCATTGGTCTACCTAATAATGCACTTGCTTCCGCGTCATTTAAAATAGTTTCTTTTTTTGGATTCCATTTTAAGGAACGGTTCAAACGATAGGCAATATTTCCAAGATTACATACCGTTGCTGTACGATGTCCAATTTCAACATCACAAACAGGCTTTTTGCGCGTACGCATTGCATTAAGGAAATCCTTGTAGTGATTCGTACTATTGTAAACACGTTTGTCCGCATCCGTGAATATTCTATCTTTCAAACTTGCTGGGCTTGTTTCAAGCTTACCTCTTTGAACTTTTATTTCTCCTTCGGTACCAAAAAAGTGAATGGCATTGTTCCACTCCCACTTTTCGTGCGTCATGGTAATTCCATTTGCATATCGATAGGTTAAGAAAAGGTTTTCTTTACCATCTGGTACAATTACTTCAACAGGGCCTGAATGATCCATATCAAGCGCCCATTGAACAATATCATACATGTGCGCCCCCCAATCGGTTACCCCGCCGCCACCAAATTCTCTGTACTTTCTCCAATTTGGAAAAACATCTTTTGTAATAGGTGGCGCTAATTCTGCATTAAAATTGGCAAATTCATTTGGCCCTAACCACTTGCTCCAATCCAGCCCTTGTGGCATTGGTTCCGCTGGTAAATCATATGCGATGGGTGCTGGCCCTACATTCACTTTAATGTGCTTGATTTCACCAATAGTTCCATTACGAACTAACTCAGCTGCTTGTCTAAATTCATTCCAAGAACGCTGCATACTTCCTGTTTGAAACACACGATCATATTTGCGAGCTGCTTGTACCATTGCCCTTCCCTCTTTCACTGTTAATGAAAGTGGTTTTTCACAATAAATATCTTTTCCCGCTGCAGCAGATCTAACAGCCATTGCAGCATGCCAATGATCAGGGGTTGAAATAACAACCGCATCCACATCCTTACGTTCTAATAATTCCCTAAAATCAGTATAAACGGGCATATCAGCATACACCCCTAATGTTGGATTTTTTAAATAAGTTGCTTTTATTTTATCCATAGTTAACTCCGCTTTTCCAGGATACACTTCACTTAATGCAACAATGCGCGCCTCCCCAGTATTTATAAAAGAACCAGCTAGGCTTTTTGCTTGCTTACCAGCGCCTATAAAACCTAAAGAAATCATATCACTTGGCGCAGTATAGGGAATACCATGTACATTTTTTCCGCCTAATACAAATCGAGGTACGAACATAAAAGCTGCAGCAGCCTTGGTTGTTTGGCCCACGAATGAACGTCGGTTGATATTATTTTTTGGTGACTGTTTCATATTATTTTAATTTTTAAAATTGTGTTATTATAAGTGCTTTTGTAATTTAATCTTTTTATTGGGTAATTGAATAAGGAAAGTTTACAGGCAATACCCCCCTTTTTAAGTTAGGTTTTATCCCCATGTTAAAAATGAGCTTTCCTCCCTTTAGTAAATCGTCATGAGTGATGTAATTATTATTAAAGGGCTTTCCGCGCAAACTAGCTGATTGTATGTATACATTTTGATCATTGTTGGCAGGCGCCTCTATGCTTAACTTTTTGCCATTATCTAAATTCAAAGTAATTTTTTTGAACATGGGCGAACCTAGTACATATTCTTGTGAACCAGGGCAAACTGAATAAAATCCCATTGCACTAAAAACATACCAAGCACTTGTCTGTCCATTATCCTCATCCCCACAATAACCATCCGGTGTTGGACGATATAATTTATTCATGGCATCTCTCACATGGTATTGTGTTTTCCAAGGAGCCCCACAATAGTTATATACATATATCATGTGTTGAATGGGTTGATTACCATGTGCATATTGCCCCATATTCATTACTTGCATTTCGGTCATTTCATGAATAACACCCCCTTTATATGCTGACCCATCGAATACGGGTGGCTGATTAAATACACTATCCAACATGGATTCCATTACCTTATTACCCCCCATTAAATTAGACAAACCCTTGAAATCCTGAAACACACTCCAACTGTAATGCCAAGCATTGCCTTCGACAAATTCACCACCCCATTTTAATGGATTAAAATTAGCTTGAAAACTTCCATTGGTATTTCTCCCACGCATCAAATTATATTTGGGATCGAATATATTTTTATAATTCAATGCACGTTGTTCAAATTTTTTAATTTGATCTTCTGGCTTTTTTAATAAGGTAGATAAATTACGTAAACAAAAATCAGCGTAAGCAAACTCTAAGGTTTTTGCCGCACTTCCTCCATATTTATCTACGGGTACATAACCCAAAGTATTATATTCTTTTACGCCATTACGACCTAATGTATTCAATGGTCCTTGTTGTTCTGTGTTTTTCATTAAGGCTTCATACAAAGTGTTGATATCAAAACCTCTTATCCCTTTTGTGTAAGCATCTGTAATCACCGAAGCTGAATTACTACCAATCATGGTGGCTCTATGTCCAGGGGTCGCCCACTCAGGTAACCAGCCACTTTCCTTATACGTATTCACCAAGCCTTGCATCATTTGACGATCCATTTCAGGATACATTAATGTTAAAAAAGGAAAAAGACTACGGAAAGTATCCCAGAATCCAGTATCTGTAAATAAAATCCCCTCTTCCACTTTACCATTAAATGGACTGTAATGAACCATTTTTTGATTTGCATCAAACTCGTAAAACTTGCGCGGAAATTGAAGCATGCGATACAAACATGAATAAAATGTTTTTATTTGCTCTGGTGTTCCGCCTTCTACAACCACCTTACTTAATTCCTGATGCCATGCTTGCTTCGCTTTGCTTTTTATTTGTGGCAAAGTTTGCTTACCTATTTCTCTGTGTAAATTAAGTTCCGCTTGTTCGTATGAAATAAAAGAAGATGCGACTCTTAAATGAACCACTTCGCCCTTTGTTGTACTAAATCCGATGGCTGCCTGCGCATGTGCACTAGCAACTTCCAAATTATTTGACTTTACTACAGAATCACCCGTGGTGTAGGTTAACTTAAATGGCTTATCGGATTCTATAACAAAATAATTCCTAAAGTTAGTAGGTACTCCTCCTCTGTTTCGAGTTGTATAGCCAATAATTTTATTTTCACCCGGAATGATCTTGATATAAGATCCACGATCAAATGCGTCAACTAAAATAAATGAACTATCCGATTTTGGAAAAGTAAATTGGAATATAGCACTTCGTTCTGTTGGGGCAATTTCAGTGACAATATCATAATCCGCTAAGTAAACACTGTAATAATAAGGATTAGCAATTTCTGCTTTATGTGAAAACCAACTGGCTCTTTTTTCTTCATTAAATTCCAGCTTTCGCGTCATCGGCATAATTGAAAATTGCCCATAGTCTCCCATCCAAGGAGAAGGCTGGTGCGTTTGTTTGAACCCTCTGATTTTATCTGCCGTATATACATATTGCCAACCATATCCATTGGTGCCGGTTTGCGGTGTCCAACAGTTCATGCCCCATGGCATGGTGATTGCGGGATAAGTATTTCCATTGGAAAAAGAATATTTCGAATCCGTCCCCATTAATGGGTTCACTAACTCCTCAGGTTTAAAAGTGGTTTGTGCCCAATGCAACATTGGAATTAAAAGAAATAAAACAATAATTCGACATTTCATTGGCAATATTTTATTCATCTCTTTTTTATTAAACTATATTTTATTCATCCCCGCTTTAAAACACATGCGTTAAAAACATACAATTACTTTTTACTTACAATCACCACACTTGGATTCACTGGATAGCGCCCAAAATCAGCACCATAAATTGCCAGACCGCCTTCCCCTTGAGTTTGAATTTTTAAAGTAACAAAGCCTTGCGCTTTAGCAGCTTTTAATTCCGTACTTGATAATGGCAACTTAACCAAATATCCATAAGATCCTGCTTCTCTTAATTTACGATCCTGTGGTTGACTGTTCCATGATAATACTCCTCTATGATCCGCAGGATCATCAGACAAAGTAATTGTTTTGGATTTATTTCCATTGACAAAAACATCAATGGTTGAAGGAAATAATGTTTCATCTGTCATTGGATACGCATTTGGATTTTTGTGCGGTGAAACCTTCGCACCCAACATATAATCCTGATTTTTATTAAATGCCTCTCCTTTATCCTTATCAAATAATTGCTTTGCAGATGCTTCAAATAAAAT
>JBEATG010000038.1:0-4743 GCA_041162035.1 Bacteroidota bacterium | reverse complement strand
GAGTAGACCTAGGCTTATTTAAAGGAAAAATAAATGCACATGTTGATGTGTATTTAAAACGTACCAACGATTTATTGCAATACATCACTACACCTGCTTCTACCGGCTTTCAACGTCAGTTGAGAAATTCTGGTTCGGTAGAAAATAAGGGTTTAGAAATTGCATTAGATGCAATGGTGTTAAGCAATAAAGATTTTCAATGGAAAACAAATTTCAATATTTCTTTTAACAGAAATAAAATTATTTCTTTAGGTGGTGATGTAAAAGAGCAATTTGCAAGTAACATTTCTACCCGTGATGCACCATTTATTCAACGTGCTGGACTCCCAATTGGTACATTATATGGCTATGTAGAAGATGGCTATTTTGACAATGAAGCGGAAGTAAGAAATTCATTGGTTTATAATGGCCAACCTTCAAATATCATTAAGCGCATGATTGGAGAGATCAAGTATAGGAATTTTGATAATGATCCAACTTCTATCTCTGTTAATGATCGCGTGGTAATTGGAGATGTGAATCCAGATTATACTTTCGGATTCACCAATAATTTTAAATACAAAAGTTTTGATTTAAGTATTTTTATTAATGGGGTGCAGGGGAATGATATTGTAAACATGAACAGTGTTTGGAATGCCAATATTGGTACTTCAAAAAATGTTACCTTAAACAACTTTAATGGTGCATGGAAAGAAGGGGCAGATAATTCAAATGCCTTAGCGCCAAAGCCTATTAGACAGTTCTGGAGAACCTTACCATTTACTAGAAGATTTATTGAAGACGGTTCTTTTGTAAGAATTAAAAATGTAACCCTTGGCTACACTTTGCCAGCAAAATTAGTTAAGGGCATCAATGCTATTAGGGTATCTGCTGGTGTAAATAATTTATACACGTTTACTAAGTATACAGGCTTTGATCCTGAAATTAATAGCTATGGAGATAATCCGGCTTTATTTGGTGTAGACTTAGGCGGTTTCCCTAATTCAAGAACGTACAACATTGCAATTAAATGCAACTTTTAAATTATTCTAAAACTAATTATATGAAAATAAATAAATCAATTAGCTGGAAAGTGATACTGCCGGTATTGCTATTTTCGGCATTCTCTTGTCAGAAGGTATTGGAAGAAAAGCCTTTGTCTTTTTTATCTCCAGAAAATTTTTATAAAAATGAGGCGGATGCTAAAGCAGCTATCAATGCAGTATATAGTGCATTGTATACCTATGACTTGTATTTACAGCCTATGTGGAATTTAACCATGCTTGATGATGATCATGTATCTGGCGCCGATTGGTTTTTAGGCACATCAGGTGCAGGAAACCCTCAAGGATATTGGGGTGTAGATGGTCCTTGGGTGGGTTGTTATTCTGTTATTTCTAGAGCCAATACCGTACTTGAAAATGTGGCTAAAATTAATACTAACATTGATGCTACAGTAAAAAATAGAATTTTAGGCGAAGCTTATTTCTTTAGAGGTTGGGCCTATTTTCAATTGGTCCAATTGTATGGCGCCGTGCCTATTCGTTTAAAATCATTATCATTAGATCCTACAGCTAGTTTGGCAAGGTCTTCGGTGGCAGATGTTTATAAACAAGTAATTGCAGATTTTAAAAGTGCTGAAGCAAATTTATTACCTATTACAGATACTAAATCAGGTGAACCTGGTAGAGTAACAAGAAGTGTTGCAAAAGGATTCTTGGCAAAAACATATTTAACAATTGCTTCAGGTGCTGCAACTGGAAATGTGAGTGTTAGGGGTGGCAAAGATAATGGAATGTATACTTACCCTAAAACTGTTGTTGCGGGACTCGAAAATATAGCTTCTAAAGATTATTATATACTAGCAAGAGACAAAGCATTAGAAGTGATTACAAGCAATGAATATTCAATGTTTGCCAATTGGACAGATATGTGGAGTAAAGCAGGAAGAAATAAGACAGAGCATATGTGGGAGTTACAAGCATTGGGAGGCAGTAGTTTTGTAAATGAACTACATAATTACATGTCTTCATTTTCTACTTTTGGAAGAGGCGCTATGTGGTTTACAAACAATCATTATAATGATTATGATACCACAGACATTCGTGTATTAAAAGGGGTTGTACATAATTATGAAATGAATAATGCAGCTAGAACCAAATACTTCTATCCATCTTGGCAGTCTTATAATTACAAAGTTATCAATGGGGCTACTTATGCAAACACCCCAGCCACTGATGATCGCGCCTACACCATTAAGTATAGTGATGTGGCTAATCCTACCGTTTCAAGAAGCGATGCGCATTTCCCAATGATACGTTACACGGAAATGTATTTGATTGTTGCGGAAGCAGATAATGAAATTAATAATGGCCCTACACCCCAGGCATATACTAACTTAAATACCATTCGTGCAAGAGCTAAAACACAAACAGCACCTGCTAATTTAACCCGAGATGAATTTAGAAGCTTTGTACTAGCCGAAAGAGCAAGAGAATTTGTTTTTGAAGGTGTGAGAAGGTATGACTTAATGCGATGGGGCATTTATTTACAAGTCATGAATAAAATTGGTATTGGACAAAATAATATTACTAAAGTAAGAAACACGCGTAATTTATTATTGCCTATCCCTCAAAGTGAAATTAATTCAAACACCTTAATTACTGCCAATAACCCTGGTTGGTAAAATCTTTAAAATAAACTTTATGTATACAAATACTTTTAATCAAATAGCTAAGCGCATTTCAAATGGAGGCCTTTTAGTTTGTATGATGCTCGTATTTTTTTCTTGTAAAAAAGAAAATTACGTAGATTATACTCCTAAATTAAATACACTACCGCCAATCATTAATACTGTAACCGGTTTAAACAACAGAGCATTAGCATTGTCTTCCGTTGTATACGGAGACTGGATCATTATTAAGGGTCAAAACCTAGGCACTACTTTAAAAGTAGAATTTAGTACTGTTGCTGCGGCAGATTCTTTATTTAGCTCAGATGACACAACCGTAACCGTTAAAATACCCTCTAATTTACCAGACCCCGCTAATAACCCAATTACAATAACAACTAAATACGGTAAAGCGGTATATAGTATTAAAATTTTACAACCAGCCCCTGTTATCGCTTCCTTTACACCAGGTGCTGGTGGAACCGGAACTGAAGTTACACTTACTGGAGATTATTTTTTAGGGGTAACAAGTGTTAAATTAAATACCACAGATTTAGCAGTGGTATCTAGTTCAAAAACACAAATAAAGGTAACCATCCCCTCCACCATTACAGGAGGCTACTTTTTTGTAACAACGCCTTCTGGTACAACCAAAGCGGCTATTTCTTATGGGTTAGGCTATGTGATTTTTGCCGATGCGCTTACTACTGGCTGGTCTAATACATCGTATAGCACTACCGCAACACTTACCAATACGAACAACGTGCTTCGTGGCACCAATTCAATAAAAACCAATTACACTGTTGGGTTTGGTGGTTTTAGGTTAACGAAAGCAACACCTGCTGTTAGCACAACAGGTTATTCGGCCGTTAAGTTTTCTGTTTATGGTAGTACCAATTCTGGCGGCTATAAAATTAGAGTCATTTTAAATGGAAGCTCAACGGCAACTTATACTTTAACCCTACCTACTACCCTAGGGGTTTGGACACAGATAGAAGTGCCTTTGTCTAGCCTGGGTAATCCTGCAACTATTTCTTCAATTGAATTAAAAGAATATAGCGGAAAGATTTTTGAAGTATTTTTTGACGATATTGGACTCTTTTAAATAAAAGGCTAAAGATTCATTCATACCGGGATGCCGACGAACAAAGTGAAGTCGGCACCCCAAAAATATTAAAAAAGGATTTTTCCAGATGCCGACAAACAAAGTGAAGTCGGCCATCCGAGTTAGAAAAAGTTTTCCCTACCACTTCCCCAACACCTTCACTGCATTCTTCGAAGTCATCTCCGCTACTTCATGCAATGGAATATTTTTAATCTCTGCTAATTTTTTTGCCACTTCAATAATAAAAGCAGGCTCATTTTTTTTACCACGATAAGGAACTGGCGATAAGTAAGGGGCATCAGTCTCCAACACCAACCACTCCATTGGAATATCTTTTATTGCTTCTGCCACTCCTGCATTTTTATAAGTAAGTACACCCCCTAAACCTAAATGAAATCCCATGCCAATGATTTGCTCCGCTGATTCCTTACTCCCACTAAAACAATGAAAAATACCACGCAAACCTTTTTTCGCAAATGGCTTTACTGCTTCAATTGTTTCACCCATGGCATTACGTGTATGAATAACAATGGGTAAACTAAAATCTAACGCCCATTGCATTTGTGTATTAAAAGCATGATATTGTTGTGATGAAAAAGTTTTATCCCAATAAAAATCTAAACCAATTTCTCCAATCGCAGGAAATTTTCTTTTTGATAACTGATCTGCAACAATATCTAATTCTGCCTGTACATTTTCATTTACATAACATGGATGCAAACCCATCATGGCAAAACAATTTTCAGGAAATGCCCGCTCCACCGAAAGCATTGCTTCCAAAGTATGACTATCAATTGCTGGCATAAAAATTTTATTGACCCCCGAACCAATAGCATTTTCCATTACCTGGTTTAAATCAGGTAACAGTTCCTCCGAATATACATGCGCATGCGTGTCAATAAATTGCATAAACAAGCTGAATTTGATGCAAAGCAATGCTTTTTTTTAATCTCTGCATACTAAAATAGGAATTTATATCGTTATTGTT
>JBEATG010000030.1:0-4592 GCA_041162035.1 Bacteroidota bacterium | reverse complement strand
AAGGATCGATTAATGATATCTATATGACCTAATGTTACTGGGTCAAAAGTTCCAGGAAATAAACAGATTCTTTGCATGGCTTAAAATTAGGAAAATTGGGAACAACTAAAGCAATTATGCTGGATTAGTTCGACCAGTCAACAGATATAAACAAGACATTCTTACTGCTACCCCATTCTCCACCTGGTCTAAAATGATGGAATGTGCACTATCTGCCACATCACTATCAATTTCTACGCCTCTGTTTATGGGGCCCGGATGCATAATGACAATATCTTTTGAAAGTTTATCTAATCTTTGTTTCGTTATACCATAAGCCATGTTATATTCTCTTAAAGAGGAGAATAAAGGCTGATTTTGACGTTCTAATTGAATTCTGAGTACATTGGCCACATCACACCAAGCTAGGGCTTTGTCGATATTATATTCAACCTTGATATCCATTGCTTCTTGAAGATAAGTGGGTATTAAAGTGGGTGGTCCAGAAACCATTACTTCAGCACCCATTTTTTTAAGTAAATAAATATTACTTAAAGCAACCCTACTGTGCATAATGTCTCCTATAATGGCCACTTTTAAACCAGCCAATTGTCCTAGTTTCTTCTGCATTGAAAAGGCATCCAGTAAAGCCTGTGTAGGATGTTCATTAATCCCATCCCCTGCATTAATAATGGCTGCATCAATATGCTTTGCCAAATAATGTGGTGCTCCTGAAGCACTATGTCTCATCACCACCATATCCACTTTCATGGACAATATATTATTGACCGTATCTAATAAGGTTTCGCCTTTTGCAGCAGAGGAATTGGACACGGTAAAATTAACCACATCAGCAGATAAGCGCTTTTCAGCCAATTCGAATGAAATCCTTGTCCTGGTTGAATTTTCGTAAAATAAGTTTACAATCGTAACATCCCTTAAAGTAGGAACCTTTTTAACAGGTCTTTGTAAAACTTCCTTGAATTGCGATGCAGTAGATAAAATAAGTTGGATATCCTCTTTAGTGAGGTCCTTAATACCAAGAAGATGTTTGGTAGATAGTGCCATTAAAAAACAAAATTAGTATATTTTTTTCAACCCGCCTTGTCAATTATCCAATATTTTAGTCCACCAGTAGTATTACATCATCTACCCCATCATTCTCCTGCCACCTTACTTTCACCTTATAAGGGGATTGATCTATCATTTCCTTGCCGGTAAAATCGGGTTGAATAGGTAATTCTCGACTCGGTTTACGATCCACCAAAACACATAAAGAAACCTTTGATGGTCGCCCAAAAGCCAATAAAGCATCCAAAGCGGCTCTGATGGTGCGCCCTGTAAATAATACATCGTCAATTAAAATAACCGTTTTCCCTTCAATACTAAAAGGCAAATCAGTTTGTGTTGCTAAGTGTAATTCCCTGCGAATATCATCACGATAAAAGGTAATATCTAATTTTCCATAAACTACTTGCTCCGCAGGTAATTCTTTGTGTAAAGCGGCTACAATTCGGTCACTTAAGTAAATCCCCCTTGGTTGTAAGCCAACAATCACTGCGTTGGTTAACCCTGGATAAGTTTCCAAAATTTGGTGTGCCAACCTTTTAATTATGCTCGGTAGCTGTTGTTCACTGATCAGCGTCATTCCGTTAAATTTTAATAAAATTACACCCTTTTTCTCAATTTTTAAGGTGCTTAATGAAACCCTTTGTATTTTGCACACATGGTGGGGATTCAGCAACTTTCATTGGTACAATTCAGGAATTACATTCAAAAGGAATTTCACTTTACGAATCGTATAGTAGGCATTGTTGGTCCCAATGGTGTTGGTAAAACGAATGTATTAGATGCCTTGTATTATTTGTCCTTTACCAAAAGCTACTTTAGCCGACCTGATGCCCAAAATGTTCATCACGCCTATCAGGGATTAAGAATCGATGGGAAATATAATATCAACAATAATGATGTCACTATAACCTGTATCATCAGAGAGAATTTAAAAAAGGAATTTTATTTTGACGAGGAAATGTACCCAAAACATTCGCAACATTTAGGTAAAATTCCTTGTGTGATGATTGCCCCTGATGATGTTCAAATTATTACAGGCGCAAGTGAAGAACGTAGAAAATTAATGGATAGTTTGTTGTGTCAAATTCATCCCAACTATCTAAAATTTTTAATTCAATACAATAAAATTTTATTACAGCGAAATAGCTTGTTAAAATTAGCGAGCGAGTCGGGGAATTTAGATGCATTACTTTTAGAAACATTGAATGAACAATTAATAGAAAATGGGCATCCTATCCATGAATATCGAAAACAATTAATGCAGGAATGGCTACCTGAAGTATTAAAATTATACCAACATTTAGCAGGACAAGCTGATGATATCTCCATCAAATATCAATCTGCTTTAAGCGATCAGGATTTTAAAACATTACTTGCGCAATCTTTAGCCAAGGATACCGTGCTTCATCGTACGAATGTCGGTATTCACAAGGATGATTTGGTGGTGACCATACAAAATCAACCCTTCAAGCAAGAGGCTTCACAAGGACAAAGAAAAAGTTTACTATTCGCTATTCGACTTGCGGAATGGATGTCCTTAAAAAAATACAAAGGATTTTCACCAATATTATTGATGGATGATATATTTGAAAAATTAGATGAGAACAGAATGGTTCAATTACTTGCCTGGGTAAGTAAATCCACTGATGGACAAGTATTTATCACCGATACCCATAAGGACAGATTAACGCAACTATTGGGCAAACATTTGAGTAGTTATCAATTAATTGAAATTTAAAATCGTAACTTGGTCATTCGTTATGGCAACATTTAAATTAGGCGACGCTTTAAAGCAATTCGTTCAAACAAGTAAATTAAAAAATGGAATTAGGGCTGCTCAAATTGAGGAAGTGTGGTCTGAAATCATGGGCGTTACTGTAGCTAAATACACTGATAAAATTTACATTTTTAATCAAAAGCTTTTTATTGAAACCAGCATTGGTCCTTTGAAAAATGAATTAGGTTTTCAGAAAGTGCAAATTATTCAAAGAGTCAATGAAAAGATGGGAGAAAATGTTATCTCTGAAGTGATCATTAAATAAATCATTACTTTTTAGTCGGATTTTCGTCATACATCACTTCCCGCATTAAATCATTCATGGTGAGTATTCCCCTGAATTCAATTTCATCATATACAGGTAAATACCTGGTTTTATAAACATTCATCAAAACCATACAGCGTTTTAAATCCTCGTCATAACTTACCACAGGCAAATCATGGGTCATGATATCTTTAACTAAAAGTAAATTGGATTGCTTCCCTTGTAATTTAACCTTTTGCGCGTAGTCATGTTCCGACATGATCCCTAAAAATTGATTGTCAAGCTTTACTACCACATAACTCAAATTCTCCGTCTTCATTATTGTTAAAGCATCAAGCACTTTTGTCTCTGGGTCCACCACATTAAAATGAGGTCCTTTTTTGATTAATATTTCCTTGATTTTTGACATAAGTGCGAATTTAAAAGTGACTTCTTACAAGTTACCATTAAAAACACTGACTTATTCGATTATTTTTGAATATAATCCTCGTAGGTTATTTTTTGCATGATGGTAGAACCATTCATTACAAAAATGGTAGGCCAAACTCTAGCGGCGGTCTTAATCATGGTGATGTCACCAATAAGTACATTTTCACCAGGTAATGATTGAATGGCCCCTGCCTTATCAGCAGTGACAATATAGATTAACTTATATTTTTCTCTCAACTTAACTATCATTTCATTCCAAGGAATACTGCTATCCACATATCCCGCAAAAACTAAAACATAAGGTATAGGTGTTATAAAAATCTTTTGGGTAGTGTCAAGTCCTGATAAAGTAGTTAATGTAAAATCGCCAATGCCTGCTTTAAGACCATTCCCTTTACTAACGATCACTTCTTTTCTGTCGATGTAAACATAAGTTGAATCAAAATCACTTGGAAAGTTATTGGCATCAAAAAAATATTTTTTACCTTCTTTCTCAAATTCCATCATAATGGTAACACTGTCTGCAATGGCCCCTTTGGGCGATAACATTTTTTCTTTAATGTCATTGCCTTGCTTATAAGGTAAACAATCAATGAAAGGCAAATGTGTTAAAGCCTGTTTTTGGCCATACCCCACCAAAAATGTAGTCATTAATAAAATACTTACTCCAACACCAGGATGCATAGTTGCTTTGACCTTTTTTTGTGTAAATAATAATATAACAATACAAACAAATAAAATGATGTCTTTTATAAAACTGGTTTGCGGTGTTAAAGGAATACAATCTCCAAAACAGCCACAGGTTTTGATTTTACCAGAAAATAATGCATACCCAGTTAAAAATGTAAAGAAAACAATCAAACCTAATAACAACCATAAAGTTTGCTTATAGGGAAATTTGATAAGTAACGCAACACCAGCAACAATTTCAAGGGTATTCATTATTAAGTATAATGCCAAAGTATAATCATTAAAATAAATCATACCCCAAACCTCAAAAAATTCTTGCATTTTATAGCTTAATCCCAAAGGATCATTGGCTTTAATCAAGCCAGAAAAAATAAATAACAA
>JBEATG010000266.1:0-3101 GCA_041162035.1 Bacteroidota bacterium | reverse complement strand
GTTTTACCGCAATGGGCTTGAATGGTGCAGCTTATGCTTCCATTATTTCAGAAGTGATGGGATTGTTCGTCATTTATTTGGTGATTCATTATCAAAAAATAGGTGCAAGGTTTGAGTTATTTAAAAACTTTGAAATTAAATGGGATTATATCAAACTCATTTTAGTACAATCCTCCCCCATCATGATGCAATACATGATCAGCATTATAAGTTGGGAAATATTTTATATTTTAATTGAACACCGAGGGGAACAATCCTTAGCAGTTTCCAATTCAATGCGAAATATATTTGGATTTTTTGGCAGTTTTACTTGGGCTTTTGCCGCCACTTCCAACACAATGGTGAGTAATATTATTGGTCAAAATATGCAGGACAAAGTAATTCCATTAATCAATAAAATTGCTAAATGGAGTTTTGGATTTGCTTTATGCATTTGTATTATATTGAATGTATTTGCGCATCAATTTTTATCCATCTATGGACAAGGGGAAGGTTTCATGCAGGAAGGCATACCTGTACTAAGAGTTGTTTCCATTGCATTGTTGTTGATGTCTATTGCCACTATTTGGTTAAATGGAGTAACGGGTACAGGTCAATCAAAAATTAATTTAGCAATTGAATTTATAGCCATTATTATTTATTTGATTTATGCTTATTTAACCATCGAATATTACCAATTCCCGATCACAATTGGGTGGATGTGTGAAATTATTTATTGGTTAACCTTGTTAATACCCTCCTACCTATATATTAAATCGAACCGCTGGAAGGACAAGAAAATATAGTGCCATTTATGGCAGCATTTATAGAGTACTTCAAATAAAAACAAAGGGAACTTAATTTCTAGATTTCTCAATTTTAACGGACACATTTCCTTCAAAGGATGAAATGGGTAAATGAAGTTTGGTGATTTTTACAAAAACTGTATTGGCTAAAGGTTGTGATGATAAAATATCATCTGCTATTTTTCCTACCAAAGTTTCTAATAAAGGTGTTGGGATTTCCATCCACTTTTTTACAATTGCATATACATGCACATAGTCAATGGTTTGATCTAATTGATCAATGATTGACTGCTTAGGATTAAAATCAATATCAATTTCAACAGAATAATTATTACCTAATTTTTTTTCTTCAGGATATAAACCATGATAGCCAACAAATAATAATTTGTTCAAACTAATACGCATGGTTTGATTGGTTGACATGAATTTTATTTTAGTGCCCTTTTGCAGTTAAATACCTTTCTGCATCTAAGGCAGCCATACATCCACTTCCAGCAGCTGTAACCGCTTGACGGTAGTTTTTATCTTGCACATCCCCTGAAGCAAATACACCTGGAACATTTGTTTTAGTGGTACCTGGTTCTGTTAATATGTAACCAGTTTCATCTGTATGAATGAACTCAGAAAAAATACTACTATTCGGGTTGTGACCAATGGCTACAAAAAATGCGCTTACTGGAATTTCATGTAAAGTATTGGTCTTGGTATTTTTGATTCTAACCGCATTTACTGTTTTATCTCCTAAAATTTCATCCGTTTCGCTATTGAAATAAACTTTAATATTCGGTGTGTTCAAAACGCGATCCTGCATTACTTTACTTGCACGCATTTGATCTTTACGAACAATCATATGCACTGTAGTACACATTTTTGATAAATAATGTGCTTCTTCTGCAGCAGTATCTCCAGCACCTACAATCGCAACTTCCTTTCCTTTAAAAAAGAAACCATCACAAACGGCACAGGCACTCACCCCAAAACCATTAAATTTTTCTTCACTAGGAATACCCAACCATTTTGCACTGGCGCCTGTTGAAATAATCACTGCATCCGCTTCGATGATCTTTTCATCATCAATCCATACTCTTTTAACATCCCCACTAAAATCAACTTTAGTAGCTAGGCCATAACGAATATCCGTACCCATACGGGCCGCTTGTTTTTCAAAGTTTACCATCATTTCAGGGCCTTGAATACCATCTGGGAATCCTGGATAATTTTCAACGTCCGTGGTAATGGTTAATTGACCACCTGGTTGTATACCTTGGTATAATAAAGGTTTCATATTTGCCCTAGCTGCATAAATTGCAGCAGTGTAACCTGCAGGGCCTGAACCTATAATTAAAATGCTTACTTTTTCTGTTTCCATAACTTCTTTATTTCTAATTCAAAATTCTATACAAAAAACTAAATTCTATGTTATCAAATTATTTAACTGCAAAATCCGACCTAAAAAAAAGCCCCGTCTAATCCTGAGATTGAAGGGGCTTGATAATATTTTAAACTACTAGCCCAAATAAGCTTTAAGTGCATTGCTGTATCTCGCTTTCTGTAAACGTTTAATAGCACGCTCTTTAATTTGTCTTATTCTTTCCTTCGTTAAATCGTATTTGATGCCTATTTGTTCAATCGTAACCCCATTCTCTCCATCTAAACCAAAATATGCATTAACTATCTCTGCCTCTCTAGGACTCAATGACTTAAGTACGCGACGAATTTCCTCTCTTAAAGAATCTTTCATCACATCTTCGTCTGTTTCATCACCACCTTTTAATAAATCACCCATCGCAACATCCTCTGCTTCATGCACTGGTGCATCTAAAGAAGTATGACGGGTATTGGATTGAAATATATTGTTGATCTCCGTTTCAGACATTTCCAAAATTCCTGCCAATTCCTCCGTGGAAGGCTCACGCTCATGTTCTTGTTCAAAAGCCATATATGCTTTATTGGCCTTGTTATAAGTACCAATTTTGTTTTGAGGTAAACGAACCAAACGACCCTGCTCAGCCAAAGCTTGCAAAATTGATTGACGAATCCACCAAACCGCATAAGAAATGAATTTAAAACCCTTGGTTTCATCGAAACGTTGTGCTGCTTTAATTAAACCTAAATTCCCTTCATTGATTAAATCAGATAAAGACAAACCTTGGTGTTGGTATTGTTTTGCAACAGATACAACGAAACGAAGGTTGGCTTGTACTAATTTATCCAATGCACGTTGATCACCCATTTTAATGCGCTGCGCTAAAGTGGTTTCTTCTTCAGGATTTATCATTGAGATTTTAGAAATCTCTTGTAAATACTTCTCAACCG
>JBEATG010000256.1:0-6965 GCA_041162035.1 Bacteroidota bacterium | reverse complement strand
GAGTAGGTGATTTACTTAGTAAAAATTTTATTAGTAAATACATTGCGCTTCGTATGAAGCACCAGAAAATATTAGATAGTTACAATTTCAACGAGGATATCAGTGAAATGGAGACGGAGTTTTTTGAAGCACTTGAGTTTTTAAAAACATTGAACATCATCAACTGCGAATACTTTATTAATGATCAAATTTCCAAAGGTAAAAAAGTACTCGCTGAAGGTGCACAAGGATCTATGTTGGATATTGACTTTGGTACTTTTCCATTTGTCACTTCTTCCAATACCATTTCAGCAGGTGTTTGTACTGGCTTAGGGATTTCTCCCAAATTAATTGGAGAGGTGTTTGGTATTTCTAAAGCCTATTGTACAAGGGTGGGCAGTGGCCCTTTCCCTACTGAACTTCATGATGCCAAAGGTGAAGAACTTCGCAAAATTGGAAGTGAATTTGGTGCTACCACCGGAAGACCACGTCGCTGCGGTTGGATTGACCTGGTTGCCTTAAAATTCGCTTGTATGATCAATGGTGTAACACAAATTATTATGACCAAGGCGGATATATTAGATTCATTTGAGGAACTAGAACTAGGTGTTGCTTATGAAATGGAAGGAAAACAAATAGACTATGTTCCATTTCAAATTGTTGGTACACCAGTGACCCCTATTTGGAAAAAAATGGCTGGATGGAACACTGACTCCACAAAAATGAAGGATGAAAAGGAGTTACCTGCAACCATGAAATCATATATAGAATTTATTAATAGTTATTTAGGAGTGCCTGTTAAATATGTTTCCAACGGACCAGGCAGAGACCAAATAGTACATTTATAAACTATTAGTTGTTGCAACTATAAATCATTTTAGAAAGTTTTAATATTTCTAAAAAAAACACGCTGTTTTTTTGGTAAATAAAAATTTAGTTTGAAAATTTACATTGTAATTTTGAAAGACTTATGGCAGTGAAAATCGCAAATGAAAAGAAAAGTAAAGAAGTAAAGCCTACGCATAATAAAGCGGCTATACTTAAACCTGTATCCAAAAAAAAGGTGACTGACGAGGAGGATGATTTGGATGAGGAAGAAGCAGTAAATGATGATTGGGAAAAAGCTGAAGACGACAGTTGGGATCCGGACTTTGAGGAATTTGACATGCCAAAAAAATCAACGAAAGCCAAAGGGAAATCAAAAAAAGAAGACGACGATGACGACTTCTCCTTAGATGATGATTTAAAAAGCTTGGATGACGACGATGATTTATTCGATGATAAAGACGACTTGGACGATTATTAATCAAATCAACATTTAGTCCCTTATTTTATACAAAGATTGTATGGAGGCCTGTAAAATTTCATTTTTATGGGCCTCAAATATTTCAAGCTTATCCTTCGGTAGGATTAATTCAAAAGATTTTCCAGTAGCCAACACTTTTTCAATTTGCGGATTTAAGTTCATCAACTTTTCAAACGGAAAGGATACAAACTGCGCTATGATTTGAGCACTATACCTACCTTTTATTTCCAGCCTAGCTAAAGTATCATTCACCGCCTCCTTTTTTTTAATTAAAGTGGGTTTGTTTAAATAAGCAACCAAATTGGTTTGATCTGATTCAAAAACATAAATGGTTGCAATGAATTTTTTTACATGATCCCTGGTTTCCAATGGCAGTTGATACTGCAAGGTCCAAAAATCATTCGTTTTCATTTTCTTAATCGTCTGTCTTAATCTGCCTGCACCTCCATTATAAGCTGCAACAACCAATAACCAATCGCCAAACTCATCATACAGCTCCTTCAAAATAGTTGCAGCCGCCTGCGTACTTTTTTCATAATCAGTGCGCTCATCATTGGGTGTTAATTTTAATCCTAATCGGGTCGCTTCCGCTGGCATTATTTGCCATGGACCAACGGCACCTGCTGACGAAGTCACGTCCGAACTCAAATGACTTTCAATCACACTTAAATATTTTAGCTGCGTTGGTATTCCTTTGCTTTCTAAAATAACATCATATAAATTAAAGTAGGGTTTGGCCCATGTTTTCATTTTCCGCAATCCCACACCTTGCTTATCCATATAGGTTTGAATAAAACTGATGGCCTTTTCATTTAACGCATATTGCAAAGGCCCTTTTTTCACTTCAGCAACATTCACCGTAAACAAACTTGTAAAACCTACCCTGAATTGGGTCGTAGTATCTTCTAGGACTTTTTGAACAATTGCATTGGAAGGTTTGACCGTATCATAATGATCATACACTGCCCCACTCACCTGTAATTGAATCAATAAGATTACAATAATACTATTGGTGATACGCTTTATAATAGATGTAATGCGGTTGGGATTCATGATTGACAAATGCTATGCAATTTTAGTTTCTAGGAGGGCTTCTGAAAATTGTAATAATCCCGTTTCATTAAATGAGGCACTCATGACCTGCAAGCCAAAAGGCATTCCATTGGAGTGTTTAAATAGCGGCAATGAAATGGCAGGTATCCCTACCAAATTTGCATACACGGTATAAATATCTGCTAAAAACATTTCAGTAGCAGTATGATGATGCGCTCCTAAATTGAAAGCAGTGGTTGGCACCGTAGGACAAACGAGCATATCATATTTCTTGAACAATTCATTTGTTAAATCCACGAGCTGTTGTCGCACTTGTTGTGCTTTGGTAAAATAGGCATCAAAATAACCTGCACTCAAAACAAAGGTTCCTAATAAAATTCTCCTTTGCACTTCCGCACCAAATCCTTCCGTTCTGCTTAATTTATATAAGTCAGTTAAGTCAGCCATCGGTTGACTTGTTCTATGTCCAAATTTTATTCCATCAAATCGCGATAAATTACTAGATGCCTCCGCAGTTGTCAATACATAATAAGTCGGTACCAAATAATTAAGTAATGGGAAGTCAATCGCCTCCACCGAATAACCAGCTGCTTTTAATTGATTGAGATAGGCTGTGGTTTGATTTTTAATTTCAATATCCAACCCTGGATGCGAAAGTGTTTCTTTAAAATAAGCTACTTTTTTAGGCGTCGCTTTATTTAATTCTTTGGAATAATTAGGAACAGCCTTTACTGATACGGTACTGTCAAATTCATCCTGCCCTGCAATCACTTCAAGTACTATTGCGGCATCATTGACTGATTTTGAAAATATACCTATTTGATCAAAGGAAGATGCATAAGCAATTAATCCATACCTTGAAATGCGACCATAACTTGGTTTGAGTCCAATCACGCCACAGAAATCTGCAGGTTGTCTAACTGAACCTCCAGTATCTGATCCCAAACTCACCATACACATATCTGATTGCACTGCTACTGCAGAGCCACCTGAAGAGCCGCCTGGCACTTTTGTAGGATCCAATCCGTTTTTTACAGGACCGTATGCTGAGTTTTCATTACTACTGCCCATCGCAAATTCATCACAGTTTTGACGCCCAATAATGATAGCACCTTCGGAAAGTAATTTTTCGATGGCAGAAGCAGAATACACTGCCGTATAATTTTCTAAAATTTTTGAAGCTGCACTTACTTTGTGCCCTTGATAACATAACACATCTTTAATGCCCACCACTACGCCATGCAATTTACCTAATGACGCACCCGTAGTTTTATTTTGTGTACGTAATTCATCTAACGCAATGGCCCGTTGTTTTGCATCCTGCGCAAACACTTCTAAAAAGGCATTGAGATTTTCATGACGCGCAATTTGATCCAAGTAATAATCCACTGCTTGAACGCACGACATGCTTCCTGCTAGTAAAGCAGTATGGTAGTCTTTGATTGTAGTAAAACGAAACAAAGGCTAAAATGTTAATTGATAAAAATTAGATTGGCGATCCACAGGTATGCCAAAAAACTAAGAAGCTTTCTCGTCTTTTTCTTTGATACCTTCTTCGATTTCTTTTTTTACATTGTTTTTAGCATCGTTGAATTCACGGATACCCTTTCCTAATCCACGCATAAATTCAGGGATTTTTCTTCCGCCAAACATCACTAAAATAACCACACCAATAATTAATAATTCTTGAAATCCTAAGTTGCCCATAATGTTAAATTTAGAATACTAAAGGTAAGGTAATTATAAAATAGAAAGCACACTATTTTTAAGGTTTCCATAGATTAATAAGTCAGCATATGGCATAAAAAAACCGCCCCGAAAATCGGAGCGGTTCAATTTATTAGCTACTGCTTTACCACCTAGATGGTAATAGCATTTAGAATCTTTTTTCCTTAATACGAGCGCTCTTACCGCTTCTTTCTCTTAAGTAATACAGTTTAGCACGACGTACTTTACCAGACTTGTTCAATAAGATAGAATCAATATTTGGTGATAGGATTGGGAATAAACGCTCAACACCTACGCCATCAGAAATTTTACGTACTGTAAATGATGCAGTAGCGCCAGTTCCTTGGGTCTTAATGACATCCCCACGGAAACTTTGGATACGCTCCTTACCACCCTCTACAATTTTGTAGTTTACGGTAATATTATCACCAGCTTTGAAGGCTGGATATTCTTTTTTTGCTGTTAATTGCTCGTGTACGAATTTTACTGCTTCGCTCATAATACATTGTTTTTGCGGACGGCAAAGGTAGGAGAACCCACCTTATTATCCAAATTATTTGATCTTAAATTAATATTCCACTACCTGGCAATGTTCACTGCCCTCTTTTCACGAATTACCGTCACCTTGATCTGACCAGGATAGGTCATTTCAGTTTGAATTTTTTGTGCAATTTCAAAGCTCAATTGGTCAGAGGACTGATCGGTCACTTTTTCAGCTTCCACAATCACCCTTAACTCACGACCCGCCTGAATTGCATATGCTTTTTCTACCCCTTGGTAGTTCATGGCTAAGTTCTCTAAGTCCTTGATTCTCTGTATGTACTGTTGCATGATTTCTCTTCTCGCTCCTGGTCTTGCACCGCTAATCGCATCACAAGCTTGGATAATTGGGGAAATCACATATTGCATCTCCATTTCATCGTGGTGGGCACCAATTGCATTCACCACCGCTGGGTTTTCACCATATTTCTCAGCCAATTTAGCCCCTAATAAGGCATGGCTTAATTCTGTTTCTTCATCTGGAACCTTACCTATATCATGTAATAAACCTGCTCTTTTAGCCAATTTAGGGTTCAATCCTAACTCGGCAGCCATAATACCACATAAATTAGCAGTTTCACGAGAGTGCATCAAAAGGTTTTGACCATAAGAGGATCTGAACCTCATTTTACCAATAATTCTGATCAACTCTTTATGTAAGCCATGAATACCTAATTCAATCACAGTTCTTTCACCAATCTCCGCAATTTGATCCTCTAACTGACGACGTGTTTTTTCAACCACTTCCTCAATACGTGCTGGATGTATACGACCATCGGTCACTAATCTTTGTAAACTTAAACGTGCAATTTCACGACGCAATGGATCAAAGGAAGATAATAAAATCGCTTCTGGTGTATCATCAACAATTAAATCCACTCCAGTAGCTGCTTCAATCGCACGAATATTACGACCTTCTCTACCAATGATTTGACCTTTCATTTCATCTGATTCCAAATTAAATACAGTCACTGTATTTTCGATAGCAACTTCTGCTGCTGTACGTTGGATAGATTGAATAATTATTTTACGTGCTTCCTTGTTTGCTTTTTGTTTTGCATCTTCAATTATTTCTTGTTGTAAAACTAGGGCCTGTGTTTGTGCCTCATTTTTCAAGCTTTCAATTAATTGTTGTCTTGCATCATCTGCACTCAAGTTGGCAATTTTTTCCAACCTGCGAATATGCTCTTCTTGGTGCTTCTCTAATTCAGAACGCTTTACATTCACTAAGTCAATCTCACGATTTAATTTTTCTTTAATCGTTTCATTGTCTTTTACTTGCTTATCCAAAGCAGCTTCCTTTTGGTTGGTGCTGACTTCTTTTTGCTTAATTCTGTTTTCAGCTTCTCCGATCTTTTTATTTTTTTCTAATAAATCGCGATCGTAATCTGACTTAAGTTGCACAAAATGCTCCTTCGCTTCCAGTTGTTTTTCCTTCCGGATGGTTTCCGCCCTAAGTGCTGTTTCCTTTAAAATGTTGGCTGCTTGCGCTTCTGCTTCTTCAACCTGCTTTTTTGTATTGCGGGCAAAAACTAGTTTGCCGATGAGTAAACCTCCCGATAAGGAAGCAACTCCAATGATGACAAATAATATTGTTTGGTCCATTGTTTAAATCTTGTTTTTTTAAAATAATGCATACTCCCCTTTTTCTTTGTTAATGAGTTAAAAACATTAATCCTATATTATACATAAATCATTGATAATCACCTATAGCAAGCTTCGTTCACACAAAAATTACAAGATGACGTATTTCGATTTTCTATAATGCGTCAAAGGTTCCGCTACGAAGATAATCAAATAATGGAAAGAATGGAGTCGATGGGGGGTAATTTATGAAGCAGATAGTGCTTTATCTACCCAATTCGTGAGGGTATCAATCTGTTTTTGGGCTGTTTCAATCTCATATAGGTTGGACCCCGTTTTTTGCTGCTCGGTGGTAAACCACAATAAAACCATAGAAATATAGTCCTGCTGATCCTTACCGGCATAGGCATTTTTAAATTCTACCATCTTTTGATTGATTATAGCGGCAGTTTTGCGAACCGCCTCCTCGTCCTTGGCAGAAATTTTAACACGATAGGACCTGTCAGCAATGGTAATATTAATAGGGATCAAGTCCGCATTTTCAGTATTGTCTGACATGGCTGATGGATTCAGGTTTTTAATAGCAGTATCAATTTCCTTAATGTATTGATCAATTTGTTTCACCCACTTTTCCTTATCAGCGGGATTCATTTCAGATTGGTGCATCCTGGAAGCAGTTAACTGATGCTTGGAGGCATTCAATTGTTCCAACAACTCCGTATTCTTATTTTCCTGCTTTGTTAAAGATGCTTTAAGCTGTTGGTTCTCCTTGTCC
>JBEATG010000216.1:0-12458 GCA_041162035.1 Bacteroidota bacterium | reverse complement strand
CAGCATTAGCAACCAATGCAACACTAGCCATCATCACAGGTTTAGCAACCATTTGGTTTTTAACTTGGGTAAATTCTTTGGGGATATTTACATCTGGCGTAGTACAATTAATTTCGACCATCTTAAAAATCGTTCCTATTATATTGATTGGCGTTGTGGGACTATTTTATATTCAATGGGAAAATTTCTTACCTTTTAATACCAGTGGCACAAGTAATATTGCAGCAATAACAGCTACAACTACGTTGACATTTTTTGCTTTTTTAGGTATTGAATGTGCTACGATTCCTTCGGGCAGTGTAACTAATTCTGCTGCTACCGTGGCCAAGGCTACAACACTCGGAACGCTTATTGCTACTGTGGTATATATTTTAAGTACAGTGAGTATTATGGGCATGATTCCAGCAGCACAATTAAAAAATAGTGTAACACCTTTTGCAGATGCTGCTGTATTAATATGGGGTCATGGTGCAGCCTATTGGGTAAGTGCAGGGGTTGCTATTGCTGCTTTTGGGGCTCTGAATGGCTATATATTAATTCAAGGTCAATTGCCATTTGCGATTGCGAAGGACAAATTATTCCCCACCGTTTTTATGCAACTTAATTCAAAAGGGATACCGGTTTTAGGCGTGGTCATTTCAAGTGTATTTGTTTCGGTGTTAATGTGTATGAATTATACCAAAGGGTTGGTTGACCAATTCAAATTTTTAATGCTAATGACTACTTCTACTATTTTAATACCCTATATTTTTTGTACAGCTTCTTATTTGATTCTGCGTTTTAAATTACCTTTTCAATCAAGTAAATATTTAGCGCTAGCTATTTTATTGGCTGCCCTTACTTTTATTTTTTGTTTATGGTTGATGATAGGCTTAGGACAAGAAACTGTTTTCTGGGGGTTTTTCCTAACAATGTCATCAGTGCCCATCTATGTTTTTGCTGTTTGGAAGAGAGAAAAATCGGAAAGTAATTCAACTTTTCCCAAATCATAATATTTTTTACATGAGTCATTTAGCGCATTCAGAATTTGGCAAATTAAAATCCGTTTTTATAAAAAAAGCAAGCGCTGCTTTTATAAATGAAGAACATATACAACAGCATTGGGAATCATTAAATTATTTAGGCAAACCTGACATGACACAAGCGCTTGTTGAATATGATGCTTTTGAAAATATTTTAAAAGAGCATGGTGCTGAAATTTTATATTTTCCAGAAGATGCTGCTGTGAATATGGATTCCATTTATTGTAGAGATGCTGCTATTGCAACTAGTCATGGCATGATCATTTGTAACATGGGAAAGGAAGGACGTAAAAATGAACCTGCTGCACAAGCGCGCGCTTATGCAGCACAAGGCATACCTGTTTTAGGAAGCATTGTTGCGCCAGGAACTGTTGAAGGTGGCGACGTGGCTTGGTTAGATGCAACTACACTAGCAGTTGGTAATACTTATCGTACGAATGAAGCTGGTATTCAACAACTCAAAGAATTATTAAATCCAATAGGGGTGAAAGTGATTACTGCGGATATGCCCCATTATAAAGGGCCATCGGATGTATTTCATTTAATGTCGGTGTTAAGTCCAGTGGATAATAATTTAGCAGTGGTGTATTCACCCTTAATGCCTATTGCATTTCGAAATTTATTAATTACGCGCGGTTTTGGATTAGTGGAAGTGCCTGATGAGGAATTTGACAGTATGGGTTGTAATGTATTGGCATTAGCGCCAAGGGTTTGCTTGATGGTCAAGGGGAATCCAATTACCAAATCTCGTCTCGAAGCGGCAGGCTGTAAAGTAATAGAATACGAAGGTGCGGAAATCAGCGTCAAAGGCGGAGGTGGTCCTACTTGTTTAACAAGACCAGTTGGTCGTAGTTAATCGTTATCTTTTTATTTAGGTAGTTATTTTCTCCAATCCCAAAGTACAATATCCCAACCAATGCCGCCATATTGAATGGTATGAATAATTTCAAAACCAGTTTTCAAATGTGCTTTTATGGATCTTGGATTTTCTTGCGCCACATCGGTAATTAAATATTGGTATTCTTTATTTAAACTTTGTTGGTAAAAGCCATACATTTTTTGCACTAGTCCATTACCCCTATACGCTTTCCCAACACATAGCTGACCTACTAAAATGTAGATAACATCTTTTAAAGGAGTATCATTATAATTTAGTGCATCTATGGAATCAAATAAGCTATCTAATAATGGATGTTGTCCATAGCTATCTTTAGTCGTAATGATTACATAGCCTGCAATCGTATCGCCATCCTTTGCAATGATGGAGGGCTGAAACTGATGCATTTGTTGAAGCATTTCCATCGAATATTCAGCGGTTAAAAAACCTTCTTTGCTAGCTTCTGTTTCTCCAATGAGTTTTCTTAAATTTTCTCTTTGTAATAATCGGATGCCATCTAATTCAGCATCACTAGAAACATGAACAATTTCAATCATTGATTTCTACTTTTATTTATTAAATAATATAAAACGTATTTCGCACCTGTTTTATATTTAGCACTATAAATCCCGTTGGGGCCTGAGGTAAAATAAGCAGCTATACTTGCAAGTCCAATATATACACCGGCTTTCATCCCGAACAATTCTAACCCCAAGACAATTGACGCATAAACGCAATTAGTTGCACCGCTAAAAACAGCAACAAATCCCATACCTGCTAAAAGCGCCATGGGTAAAGGAATAAACCAGATTAATATATTACCTAAAGTGGCCCCTATAAAAAATAAGGGAGTCACTTCGCCACCTTTAAAACCTGCACTTAAAGTAAAGCTGGTTAAAATTAATTTGATGGCAAAATCAAATTGCCCTGCATTATTTATAAATGCATCTTGAATAGTGGGAATCCCCAAACCTATATATTTTGTACTATTAAAAACAACAATAAATAAGGCAATAATAATGCCGCCTAAAAAAGGGCGTAAGGGGACAAACTTTATTTTGTTAAATATATTTTCAAATAATTTTCCAGTGGAAGTAAATGCAAATGCAGTTAATCCAAAAATGATACCTGCAACAATGGTCCAAGCTAAAGTAGTCATTGAAATTGCTGGTATATTTGGGATACTATAAATGGTATGTTTAACCTGCCAAGCCAAGCAGGAATAATGTGCGATATAGGCAACGAATAAACTTGTCACTAATTGATTTTTCTTTGTGTTGGTTATGCTTAATATTTCTATTGCAAAAATGGCGCCAGCCAAGGGTGTACCAAACACCGCAGCAAATCCACTACTAATACCAATGATTAATATCGTTTTTCGATCGGCTGTATTTAACTTAAATAATCTAGTAAACTGATCTGCAATCGCACCACCCATTTGAACCGCAGTGCCTTCTCTTCCTGCAGATCCGCCAGCTATATGCGTTAACAACGTACTTATAAAAACCATTGGCGCTATTTTAAATGGAATGAGTTTTGGGGTTTCCCCTTTTTCTAATGAATGGTGCGTTTCAATTAATAAGTTATTTCCTTTATTCGCTGCATCACCATAATAGTAATATAGTAAGCCAATCACCAAGCCTACAATTGGTAAAAAATATACGACCCAAATATGGTTTGTGCGCAATAGCGTTACATAATCAAGTGATTGTAAAAAAAATGCGGTAGCCGATCCCACTATGCCGCCGACTAGGATATAAATAGCGAGCCATTTTACCCCACTTACAATTGTGCTATTGAATTTATTTAAGGACATTTCTCATTGATAATTTTAAGTAATTTGAATTTATCGACCTTCAAATTTATTTTACGGCGTAACGTAAATTGGTTTAGTCAATTTTGGAATTACTTTTTTTCTTGCTGATCATATAAATGGCAATAATCACCCATACCACATTCACGAACATGGAAGGGTAGGCTTTGTGAAAATAAGTGTTTACTACAAAAAATACCCCACCTATAATATTGGCTAAAACATAAATTTTGCTTGAGGCAGGCAATTTGCCAGTAATATTTAAGGCGTACGAGCCTACAATTAGGACCGAAGCAATCCAGCCCAACACTTCTATTAGTATAGCCATATAATAAAATTAAGTCAATTCGCCTTAATCAAGGGTGATATCTGCTTTTTAAACTTCAAACAAAATCCAAAATAATGACTAGTTTTAATATTCAATGGAAAAATCATACAAGCAACTTTTAGAAAATAATAAGCAATGGGTAGCAAGTAAATTGGCTCAAGATCCTGTTTATTTTGAAAAATTAGCCAATAGTCAAAATCCTGAATACTTATGGATAGGCTGTTCTGATAGCCGAGTTCCAGCAAATCAAATTACCGGTACTCTACCTGGCGATATTTTTGTACATCGTAATATCGCCAATATGGTCATTCATAGCGATATGAATATGTTAAGTGTATTGTCCTATGCTGTGGAAGTATTGAAAGTTAAACACATTATTGTTTGCGGTCACTATGGTTGTGGCGGGGTATTGGCGGCGATGGAAAATAAACAGTTAGGTTTAATTGATAACTGGCTTAGACATATCAAAGACGTTTACCGCTTACATTTTAAAGAATTAGATGCAATTTCAAATAAAAAGGATAGAGCCGACCGATTGGTTGAATTAAATGTAATTGAGCAGGTACAAGATTTAGGTAAAACATCCATCGTACAAAATGCATGGAAACGAGAGCAGCCTTTACATATACATGGTTGGGTGTATGATGTAAAAGATGGTATCATCAAAGATCTGGGAATGAACTTTAAGAGCACCAGTGACCTACACAGTGTTTTCCATTTAGATTAATCATAATATATTTTTATTTATAAGGGGTGTCTTGAACTTTTGTTCTAGACACCCCTTAATTATTTTGAGGAGAAGTATATATTATTTTCACATATTTTTTTAATTATTGAAAATCAATGTTTTATAAATTTTACTTTTAATCATCAAGTATAGTTAATATTAAATTCACTTTAAGGTAACATTCCGGTAACATTAGAGTCTAATATTTGCGATATAAATAATTACATCGTGAAAAGGTTATTACTCTTAATTTGTTTCGTAGGATTTGCAATTATAACTCAAGCGCAAAAAGCTAAAATCACTGGTAAAATTACTAGTGTAAAAAACGAAGCCTTAATTGGCGTTTCGTTAACCTTAAAATCCGATAAAACTCAGGTTGCTAAAACGGATATAGAGGGTAGATACAGTTTTACGATAGATGTAGCAAAAGCGTATACTTTGGATTTAACGTATGTAGGGTACAAAAACAAGACGGTTAATGATATAAAGGCAACAGCTGTTGGTGAAGATGTTGTTATTGATGTTTTATTAGAAGAAGCAAATTCTAAATTAACTGATGTGGTGGTTTCTGCTAGCAGATCAACTAATAAAGGTGCTACTGACAATGCATTAATTGCATTTCAAAAAAACACCAACACGGTAGCTTCCGTTATTTCTGCTGAATCTATTAAAAGAAGTCCAGATAGAAACACTGCAGAAATCTTAAAAAGAACTCCAGGAGCATCTATTCAAGAAGGTAAGTACATTATTGTAAGAGGTTTGGCGGATCGTTATAACCAAGCAATGTTAAATGGTATATTATTAACGAGTACTGAAGCGGATCGCAAAACATTCTCATTTGATTTATTTCCTTCTCAGATCATTGACAATATAATCATCAACAAAGCTTTCGTTCCTGAATTACCTGGTGAGTGGGCGGGTGGATTGATTCAAGTAAATACAAAAGATATTCCTTCTAAGAATTTCTTTAATGTTCAATTAGGTACAAGTGTAAATAGTTTGATCACTGGGAAAGACTTTTTTAAAGATAAAGGTGGCAAAACAGATTGGTTAGGATTGGATGATGGCACTAGGGCATTACCTAATGGCTATACGACAAAATCGAATTTTGATACATCTAGCCTCGCAGCAAAAACTGCATTAGGAAAAACAATGCCAAACAATTGGGCGCCTGTGCTAACAACTGCAAAACCTAATATTAGTGCACAAATGAATGGCGGTTTTGCTGGTACTTTATGGGGTAAAAAAATTGGAGGTATGTTTGGTGTGAGTTATGCCAATTCATATCGCTTTCAAGACAATACCAATAACCAAAATGGAATTACAGACGAAAAATTTAATCCTATTACTGAATTAAGGGATAGTAAATATTTTCAGGATATTAATATGGGCGCCCTTGCTGGTTTATCCATATTCTTAAATCCATTAAATAAAATTAGTTATAAAGCAATTGTAAACGTAAAAACTTCTAATGTTTATAACGCTAGGGTAGGTAAGGACTATACAAGACAGGATTTAGTAAAAGGAAATGAATTTGTATTTGGACAAAACATATTTTTCACCAATCAATTAAACGGAGAACATAGTTTGTCTCAAAAATTAAAATTTAATTGGTATGGTGCATTTAATATTTTAGATGCATATACACCTGACCAAAGAAGAATAATGTATACTAAAGATATAACTGGGTCGGATCCTTATGTATTAAATATTTCAAACACTTTATCGCAACAATCAGGTAGCAGAATTTTTCAAACCTTATCTGATTATATATACACGGGTGGCGGCGATTTAACATTAAAAGTAAAACAACAAACAATTAAGGCAGGTTACATGATTCAAATAAAGGATCGTTTGTACGACGCACAATTATTTGCCATCACTATGCCAGTAGATAATCCAGCTTTGAGATTATTACCTGCAGAATCTGCATTTGTTTCTAGTAATTTTGGAACTGGTACTGACAATAAATTTGCTTTCAACTCAATTCAAAATAGAAATTTTAGATACTTAGCGAACACTATTTTAAATGCTGGCTTTTTACAATTTGATAATAAATTATCAGATGGTTTAAGAGTGGTTTGGGGCTTAAGAGTAGAAAATTTTGACCAATTAGTAGGTTCTGTTAAAAAATGGGATCCAAGACATACTTACTCAAAGGTTACAGATTACCTACCTGGTGTAAATGCAACCATTAAATTATCTCAAAAAGCAAATCTTAGAATTACAGGTTCGCAAACAGTGATTAGACCTGAATTAAGAGAGCTTTCTGCTTTAAATATTTATGACTTTGAATTAAACGCATCTGTTTCAGGTAATCCGTCCTTAAAAAGAACTAAGATTACAAATACCGATTTAAGGTATGAATTATATCCAGCTGCAGGTGAAATGTTCACTGTTGGTGTTTTTTATAAGAATTTTGAAAATCCAATTGAAAGTATTTTCCAAGAAGGTGCTGGTGGATCTAGTTTATTCTCTTTCCAAAACGTCTCTAAAGCAACTGCTTTTGGTTTTGAAATTGAGGGAAGAAAAAAATTAAATAAGCGTTTTACATTACAAGCAAATGGTTCTTATATTAATTCAAAAATTGATGACGCTTCTTTAAACATTAGCAGATCATTGCAAGGGCAATCACCTTACATCGTTAACACTGGTTTATTATATGATGTGGTTGAGAAAGGATTTAATGCTACCGTATTATTTAACCAAGTAGGAAAGCGTATTTATTTAGTGGGGGATATACAAGCAGGTGCTGGAACGCCAGACGTATATGAAAATCCAAGATCCTTGATTGATTTCCAAGTAAGTAAGAAATTTGCTCAGAATAAAGCTGAAATAAAATTTACGATTTCGGATTTATTGAATCAACGTCAAATTTTTTATCAAAACAATAATTCTAATACTGATTATAGCACTACAACAGATGCAATTAGAT
Source organism: Bacteroidota bacterium (assembly GCA_041162035.1). Classification (GTDB taxonomy): domain Bacteria; phylum Bacteroidota; class Bacteroidia; order Chitinophagales; family Chitinophagaceae; genus Sediminibacterium. The sequence continues at coordinate 4,756 of JBEATG010000216.1, read as the reverse complement.
TATCAAGAAAATTCGGAACTACATACGGCGTAACAATTAATTACTCTTTATAATAATAAACAAAATCATAAAATTTTTTTAAATACAAAACAATGAAACAATTATTTTATTTATCCCTAGCTTTTTTAGCCATTACTGGTTGTAGAAAGATTGAAATGGATGGCGAAAAAGAAATCTTCGTAGTAACCAAGGAAGTAACTCCAGTGGGTGTTGTAAGCAACATAATCACTTTGTCTGGAAAAATCACCAAAGACACAACCTTGTATGCTAAAGATGTAAACTACCTTTCAGGTCTAGTTTATATCACAAAAGGAGTAACATTAACAATACAAGAAGGTGCTAAAGTTCAAGGAAAGTCTGGTATAGATGTAGCATCATTAGTTATTTGCCGTGGTGCAAAATTAATCGCAAAAGGTACTGCAGATAAACCTATCGTATTTACTTCTGCTTCCGCTAATCCGCAATCAGGTGATTGGGGAGGTGTCGTTTTATTAGGTACTGCAAAAGTAAACCAAGCATTAACTTGGAAAGGTGCTGCTGTAACTGGTTTAACTTCAGTTGAAGGTGGTGTGAATGATACAGAAATTGGATATGGCTTGGCTGGTTCTGGAGATGCGGCTTTTCCTACTGGAAATGATGCAGATAATTCGGGTATTTTACAATATGTGAGAATTGAGTATGCAGGATATGCTTACCAACCAGATAATGAATTGAACAGTTTAACAATGGCTGGTGTGGGTAGCGGTACAACTATTGATCATATTCAAGTTACTTATGCTAAAGATGACGCATTTGAGTGGTTTGGCGGAACTGTAAATTGTAAGTATTTAATTGCATATAAAACACAGGATGATGATTTTGATACTGACTTTGGATATGCTGGAAATGTACAATTTGGAATCATTTTAAGAGATTCAGTTATTGCTGACATCTCTAAATCAGAAGCTTTCGAATCTGATAACGATGGTAAAGGATCTACATTGTCTCCAAAAACAACTGCTGTTTTCTCTAATATTACAGCAATTGGACCAAGAGCAACATTAGACAACAAAGGGAATACATTGTACTTAGCAGGTGCTCAAATTAGAAGAAACTCTGGTATTTCTATCATGAATTCAATTTTTGCTGGATGGCCTACTGCTTTATTAATTGACGCTTCTACTGGAACTGCAGTTGATAAAAATATTGATGATAGTACAATAAGAGTTAGAAACTGTACTTTCGCTGGTAATACAGTTAATGTTAAATATGTAGTAAATGGTACGCCTACTGGTGCTAATGATGCAAGTATATTAGCTTGGTTTTCAAAGGCATACCATGGCAACACTATTTTAACAACGGCTGCTGCTGATGTGTTAAAATTAATTCAACCATTTAACTATACGAACCCAGATTTCACTCCTTACGCTAGTGCTGGAAGTTTTTCTTCTTCCATTGGTTCATTGGGTGTTGCAGGACATTTAGATTATAAAAATAACGGAAGTTTTACAGATACCAAATTGCAAAATGCATTTTTTGAAAAAGTAACTTTCAGAGGTGGTGTTGCTACATCAGGTACCAACCAAACTTGGTGGAAAGGTTGGACAGTTTGGAAATAAGATGTTTATTTAAAAAGTTTATGTTCTATAAAAAACGCCCCGATAATTCGGGGCGTTTTTGTTGAGGGAAGTCATCAATTAAAAATATCTTTTATTGAAACTAAAAATCTTTTAAACCTTTATTTATTACGCATTAAAAGCATCCGCTACACCTTTGTGTAAAATTTTTCCAGCTTTAATATTTAATCCTTTCGCAAGTGCTGCATTTTCAACACATGCCTTTTCCCATCCTTTATTCGCAATCGCAATTGCGTATGGTAAAGTAGCTTGTGTTAAAGCGCGTGTTGACGTTTGTGGAACTGCGCCTGGCATATTCGCAACACAATAGTGTAAAATATTTTGTTCCATGTAAACAGGATTTTCATGTGTAGTTGGTTTGCATGTTTCTATACATCCACCTTGATCCACTGCAACATCCACCACTACTGTGCCTGCTTCCATTAATGCTAAGTCCACTTTTTTAATTAAGTGTGGCGCTTTAGCACCATGTAATAATACAGCACCAATTACTAAGTCCACTGTTGGTAATTTTTCTTGTATCGCCATTAAAGTAGAATATTGTGTTACCACATTCGCAGGCATTACATCTGATAAATATCTTAATCTCGTTAAGTTAGTATCCATGATAGTTACATTCGCACCTAGGCCAGCTGCCATCTTCGCTGCCTGTGTTCCTACAATACCACCACCTATAATTAATACTTCCGCTGGTTTCACGCCAGGTACACCACCCAATAATTTTCCTTTTCCGCCGAATGGTTTTCCTAAATAATACGCACCAACATTTATGGCCATTCTTCCTGCAACTTCCGACATAGGTACTAATAATGGTAAGGAACCATCTGGTAACTCCACCGTTTCATAAGCAATACAAACTGCATGCGATTTCATCATCGCATCCGTTAATTCTTTGGATGCCGCAAAATGGAAATAAGTAAATAATATTTGTCCAGCTTTTATTAATGGAAATTCGACTGCTAAAGGTTCTTTAACTTTTATAATCATTTCAGCCATTGCATACACTTCGCTTGCAGTTGCTAAAATAGCAGCGCCCGCTTTAGTATAAGCCTCGTCTGAAAATCCCGAACCAGCACCTGCTTTTGTTTCAATATAAACAGTATGGCCTAGTCTTACAAGTGCATCTGCACCTTCAGGGGTTAAACCAACTCTGTACTCCTGAACCTTAATTTCTTTTGGGCATCCGATAATCATAAAATTTGTTTTATTTACTGCATAAATATCATCAAAAAGGAAATATTATTATATATTATCAAAAATTCAGTAAAATATACTTTAAAAATTAGTATTTTAAGAAATTATCGGTAATTTTAACTGCAGTTTTGCCATTGGGCAGAAATTATTCCTTCACCTTGAATTATTCATTTATGAGTTTAGATGCTATTGATATTGCCATTTTGAAAATTTTGCAAAAAAATGCTTTGGCAAAAATCAAAGATATCAGCGCGCAAGTGAACCTATCCATGAGCCCAACACATGACCGCATAAAACGTTTGGAATCCGAAGGGTATATTCAAGGATATGTGGGCATCTTAGATAGAAAAAAAATTGACCTTGGTTTAATTGTGCATTGTCATGTGACCTTAGACAAACAAACCACCAATAATTTTTCCGAATTTGAACAAATCATATCACAGTACCCCGAAGTAATTTCCTGTAGTTTGGTATCAGGTAATTTTGATTATTTTTTAAAATTAGTAACCAAGGATGTGGAAACTTACAATAAATTTTATCAAGAAAAATTAGCCGTGCTTCCCATGGTAGCCCATATCAATAGTTTGTTTGTGATGGATGAAATAAAAACCACTACCGAACTGCCGCTTTAATTATAAATAAAGTAAGCGTAATCATTTAAATAAGAATAAAAAAATTACAATGTATAATATTCCTCATTTCAAAGCCAAAGATCATCAAGAAGTTTTAGACTTTATGTATGCAAATCCTTTTGTAACTATTTGCGGCGTGGATGCGAATGGATTTCCAGTAGCAGGTCAAATTCCTGTTTTAATTAAACAAGAAAATGACAAACTATTTATTAGCGGACATTTTATGCGTAAGCAAGATCATACGATTGCATTTGAATTAAATAATAATGCACTAGTCATTTTTTCTGCACCCTCTGCTTTTGTAAGTGCAAGCTGGTATTCAGTTAAAGAGGCTGCAAGTACTTGGAATTATCAAACAGTACATGCAGTGGGGAAAATGGAAATGAAAGGGGAAGACCACTTATACAGTTTACTTTCCGAGCTTACCGCTCATTTTGAAAAAGACCCAAATGCACCAACACAGGTGAAAAATTTAGATCCTTTATACATGAAAGAAAATATGGTAGCCATTATTTCTTTTGAAATTGAAGTGATTGAACTTAAACATGTTTTTAAATTAAGTCAAAACAGAGACGATGTATCGCATGAAAATATTAAAAAAGAATTAAACAATGGAACACCAGCATGCAAGCATATGGCTGCTGCTATGAAACGATAAAATTTATTTTACTTACCTTTTTTCAAATAATAACTATGGCTGCTGCAAAAAATTTAATCTTCGATTTAGGAAATGTGTTATACGATATTGATTTTAAAAAAATGTATGAAGGCTTTACCTCGATAGGAATAAAAAATATTGAGTCTCATTTCACCTTAAATCAATCACATCCATTATTTCTTGATCTTGAAATGGGCTTTGTCAATGAACAAGCATTTTTCGATGGCTTTCGTGCTTTATCAAATTTGCCTTTAAGCAATGATCAAATTACTATCGCATGGAATTCCTTGTTAGTTGGTTTTAGAAAATCGAGCATTCAGTGGCTTAAGGAAAATAACAAAACATATCCTACTTTTTTATATTCTAATACGAATCAAATTCATTGTGATCATTTCATTCCAGAATTTGAAAAGGAAGTGGCTGATTACCCATTTGAGTCCTTATTTCAAAAGCCCTATTATTCTCATAAAATGGGGATGCGCAAACCCGATCCGGCCTCTTTTATATATATCCTTGAAAAAGAAGGATTGGAAGCGGGTGAAACCTTATTTGTAGATGATAATGAGCCCAATATTTTGGCTGCTGCTTCAATAGGGATGAAAGTGCTTCACCTAAAACCCGGAATGTTACTAGAAAATGAAATTCAAGCCTACTTG
>JBEATG010000185.1:0-7940 GCA_041162035.1 Bacteroidota bacterium | reverse complement strand
GGGCCAAAGTTCCGCCCACTTTCAGATCCTACGATTTAGGTTATACTGGCGTGATACATTGGCCAACGCCGCCACCCATCAATTCAAGCAACCTTATTATACTGCCCTATATCACAGGTACTGCCAATGAGGATAAGCAAAATAATAAAACCTTAAATACCAATGGCAGTGCAGGTTTTGATGCAAAAGTAGCTTTAACTACTTCCCTCAATTTAGATGTCACTGTCAATCCCGACTTTTCACAGGTGGAAGTGGATCAACAAGTAACTAACTTAACGCGCTTTAATATTTTTCTTCCTGAAAGAAGAAATTTCTTCATTGAAAATTCGGACCTCTTTGCCAATTTTGGTATTCCACCTGTACGTCCATTTTATTCGAGAACGATTGGTTTGGATAGGCAAGGAAATAGAATTCCTATTTTATTTGGCGCCAGACTGTCTGGCAATTTAGCGCCTGGAACAAGAATTGGTGCTATGAACATGCAAACTGGAAGACAAGGTGATTATAGTCCTGAAAATTTTTCTGCCATTACTTTACATAAAAGAGTATTAAAAAGATCTGAAATAAAAGGCTACTTTTTAAATCGTGAAAATTACATTTCAAAAGAAGAAGCATTAAAAAATCCATTGGACAGATATGGTCGTAATGCAGGATTGACATTTGAATACACCAATGTTCCGGGTACCTTTAGTTCATGGGCAACCTATCACCAATCCATGAAGGCAACTATTACAGACCTAAATTCCTATGTTGACGTTGGAATTAGCACCAATCGCAAGCATTGGAATAGCGTACTTGAATTTGGAAATTTAGGCAAGAACTATTATACCGATATGGGTTTTGTAGAACGCATTAATAATTACGATGCCATAAGAGATACGATGATAAGAATGGGTTATAAAAATAGCTACGCGCAATTAACTTATTTAACACAACCGCCCAATGGTAAAATTGGAAAGTTTGAAGTGCAATTAGAAAACTATACTGTACTGAATCCCGATAATACATTGAATGAAAGTACGACCGACTTAAGCATACAAACCGACTTTAAAAACTCCTCAAATTTAGAAGTGAGTTTAGGAAACAATGTAGTGGATTTAATGTTTCCCACGGCATTCACAACAGGCACCCCTTTACCTGCGCAAAGATATCAGTATAGTCAATTTTTAATCCGCTTCATGTCAGACACCCGTAAGGAATTAGGTTGGTTTGGAGATGCCAGAATTGGTAATTTTTATAATGGAACGATTAAAGGAATCAGTGCAGGTATTCAATGGCGGAATCAACCTAATTTAAATATCCGATTGAGGGCAGAACTAAACAATATTGTTTTACCTGGAAAATATGGAAGCACCAAATTATTATTGATTGCCCCGCGTGTTGAATACAATTTTAATACCCAATTATTTTGGACTACTTTTATACAGTACAATACCCAAAGCAATAACTTTAATATTAATAGTCGTTTGCAATATAGGTACAAACCGATGAGCGACTTTTTTTTAGTATACACCGACAATTATTATACAGATCCATTGTTTAAAAATAAAAGTAGGGCGCTTATATTTAAATTTAGTTATTGGCTAAATATGTAAACTGATTACAAAAAATGAAACCCACTTTTTCCATTTCAGGTCAATATGTTGACATTGTAGGTAAGCAAATTTATCCTGCAACTATTCAGGTGGAAAATGGCATCATTGTTGCTATCAGCCCTTGCATTAATGCTCCCTTACAATATTTACTGCCGGGCTTTATTGACAGCCACGTGCACATTGAAAGCAGTATGCTTATCCCAAGCTCCTTTGCTAGGTTGGCTGTTGTACATGGCACCATTGGCACCATCAGTGATCCACATGAAATTGCAAATGTTTGTGGAGTAGATGGGGTTCATTATATGATTGACAATGGAAAAAAAGTTCCTTTCCATTTTTTCTTTGGCGCACCCAGCTGTGTACCTGCAACAGTTTTTGAAACAGCAGGTGCGATGATTGATAGCGATCAAATAACTGACTTATTAGCATCTGATGATATTTATTATTTGAGTGAGATGATGAACTTTCCAGGTGTTTTGTACAATGACCCAGAAGTAATGAAAAAAATTACTGCTGCACATCAAGCTGGGAAGCCCGTTGATGGACATGCACCAGGATTAAGAGGCGAAGAAGCAAAAAAATATATTGCAGCGGGTATTAGTACCGATCACGAATGCTTTACGATAGACGAAGCCCTTGACAAATTGGGGTTGGGTATGAAAATATTAATTAGAGAAGGAAGTGCAGCAAAAAATTTCGAAGCACTATATCCCCTCTTGGATACGCATACCAATAATATCATGTTATGCAGTGATGATAAGCATCCTGATAGTTTACTCGAAGGGCATATCAATCAACTTTGTGCAAGGGCTATTGCCAAAGGAATAGATAAATTTAATGTGCTGCAAGCTGCTTGTATTAATCCTGTAGATCATTATAAATTACCTACTGGTAAAATGAAAGTGGGAGATCCTGCAAATTTTATTGTTGTGAATGATTTAATTTCCTTTGAAGTCATCACCACCTTCATTAATGGTTTGATGGTCGCTGAAAAAGGGAAATCACTTATCGCAAACGTACAAGAAACCAGCATCAACCAGTTCGATGCCCCTTTTATTTCAGCAGCACAATTGAAAATTGATACCAAGGATTATCCAAATCAAAATGGACTCATTCCAGTAATTGAAGCCATTGACGGACAACTCATTACTAACTGTATCTGGATGTCCCCTACTGAAAAAGAAAATTGTTTAATTGCAAACACTGCAAAGGATGTTTTAAAAATGGTCGTTTACAACCGGTATAAAACCGCAGCCCCTAGCATTGCATTTATAAAAAATTTCGGATTTACCCACGGCGCCATTGCATCCACTGTAGCGCACGATAGTCATAATATTATTGCAGTGGGTATTGACGATGAAAGTATAATGACTGCAATTAATAGTGTCATTCAAGAAAAAGGAGGAGTGAGCTGTGTCAACAAAACCGATACAAAAATACTAGCCCTCCCTGTTGCGGGTTTAATGAGCACCGCTGACCCATATGATGTAGCGGAACAATACACCATCATTGATGCGATGTCAAAGGACTTAGGCAGTTCATTAGGTTCCCCATTCATGACCCTAAGCTTCATGGCATTGTTGGTCATTCCGCATCTTAAATTAAGCGATAAAGGCCTATTTGATGGAGATCAGTTTAAATTATTTTAAAATTGTCCTTAAGAACCATAGATTTGAAAAAAATTACTTGCCATGGTCCATCATTTGAGTGAAAAACATAGTTTATTAAGTAATTGGATTGCAGAATTAAGGGATGTGCAAATTCAAAAAGACAGGATGCGCTTTAGACGAAATATTGAACGCATTGGTGAAGTAATTGCCTATGAAATGAGCAAACACATGGCGCATAAGCTGGTGAACACAACAACACCACTAGGTACCCACGCTTCAAAAGTTTTAATGGAGCAGCCTGTTATAGCCACTGTGTTAAGAGCTGGATTACCCATGCATCAAGGCATGTTAAACTATTTTGACAAAGCAGACAATGCATTTATCTCGGCCTATCGAAAACATCATACAGATGGCAGTTTTGAAATAAGTGTTGAATACTTAAGTTGCCCTGATTTAAATAATAGAATTTTAATTATTGTCGACCCCATGTTAGCCACTGGCGCCTCATTGGTTGAAACTATTCAAGCGATTACAAAAACACAAAAGCCAAAGGAAATTCATATTGCTGTAGCCATTGCTAGCAAAAAGGGAATTGAAACGGTACAAGCGGCCCTTGGAATGGATACTCCAATTTGGTGCGGTGATATTGACGATGTACTCAATGACAAAAGCTATATCGTACCAGGCTTAGGTGACGCAGGTGATCTAGCTTACGGAACCAAAATGCAATCATAGTATCATCCTAAAGTCGTAGTTCGTATCTTTAGTACAAATTAAGCAACTTGCTCAAAGAACTCATTTTATCGGTTCGTGCCTATTTTTTAGCACATCAATTCATACTGCAACATAAATTGTGGAAATGGATGATATTGCCTGGCATACTATACACCGTTATGTTTGTCATTGGCATGTCCTACTTTGGTGAAACATCCAGCACTTTTATCGAATGGATTATTTTAAGAACTGGATTAAAAACATGGCTAGATAGTATTAGTAGTGATTGGTTAGGTTTTTTTATTACCATGGGAAGTTTTTGGTTATGGTTTACGCTGCTGCTATTTTATTTTGCATTATTTAAATACCTTTTTTTAATGCTCTTTTCACCTATGTTGTCCTATTTGCATTTAAGAATAGATGCAGCACAAAAAGAAATTCCATTTGTTTTAGATAAAACGGTTTATAAAAAATTAATTACGCGCGCGGTTGTACTTAATCTTACCAACTTATTATGGCAAACAGTTTACTTAATCCCGATTGTAATTGTCTGTTCCGTTCCATTGATTGGTTGGTTTACCCCCATTTTTACTATTGTAATGGAATGTTATTTTTTAGGTTTTAGCATGCTTGATTATGGTTTAGCCACGGAGAGAAAAAATAAAATAGCTTCTGCTGACTATGTATCTAATCACAAGGGGCTTCCGATTGGTAATGGCATATTATTTTATCTGCTGCACTTATTGCCGATCATTGGTTGGATGGTCGCGCCCTTCTATGCTTTAATTGCAGCCCATTTGAATACCCAACAAGTTAAAGACAATCAATAATGACATTAGGAAAAGTATTTTTATTACCGATGCTACTTCATGAGGAAGGATTTGATAGTATGCCTAGTGATGTATTAACTTGGATACAAAAATGTGATGCTTTTTTTGTAGAGAATGAAAAAACAGCAAGAAGGTATTTTAAAAAATTATGGAAGGAAATGGTCATTGACGATTATACTTGGCATGCCATACACAAAGTTGAAAATGAACAAATACATGCTTTTTCACAACTTTTAAAACAAGGAAAAAATATTGGTATTTTATCTGAAGCAGGGTGCGCTGGCATTGCTGATCCAGGTCAAATTTTAGTCGCGGCTGCGCAGGAATTAGGCGCAATAGTGAAACCCTATACTGGGCCATCCTCCTTATTATTAGCCTTAATGGGAAGTGGTATGAATGGACAGAATTTTCATTTTCATGGTTATTTACCCATTGATGCACTTGACAGAAAGAAAAAAATTCAAGTACTTGAAACGGAAATTAAACAAACAGGCGTCACCCAACTTTTTATCGAAACCCCCTATCGAAATAATCAGTTATTTGAAGCAATCATTCAAAATTGTCATTCCAGCACCAAACTTTGTGTGGCGATGGAATTAACGGGGCCCAACGAATGGATAAAAACACAGTCGGTGGCCAACTGGAAAAATAGCAAGCCAGAACTTCATAAAAAGTTAGTGGTCTTTTTATTAGGTGCATAAGCGTATTTCCCGCAGTTCATCGTATTTTTTAATTTGCTACCATCCGGGATGGAAAAATCCCTAGGACATTGGAAAGCCGAGCATCCCCTTTTATTTATCTCCATTTCAATAAGTATGGGCTATATTATTGCCAATACTTATGGCGATCATTATCCTAGCTTAAACTACCCCATTGCCTTTTTCATTTTGGGAATAAGTATGGGCCTATTATTTTTTTTACCCCTACTCCCAATAAAAAAATGGCAGGAAGGCGTTATCATCTTATTCATATTAGTCAGCTGGGGTAGTGTAATATATATAACCACGCATACGCAAAACCTATTGTGGCTGCCCTATCCCAATGGAATCATTAGTGATACGCGACTATGGATGATTCAAAAAATTGATATGCAAATAATGGATAAGGAAGCGAGTGGTTTTGCAAAAGCATTATTAATAGGTGTAAAATCAGATATAGACAGCAATATAATTAAAGCTTATACCCAATTAGGCATTATACATATCATTGCCATCAGCGGTATGCATTTAGATATCATATTTAAAAACCTGGTTTATGTCACAGGTCATTTACCACGCAAAATGTTTTGGCGGTTACTGGAGCTTGTCATTGTACTAATAACAGTTTGGATATATACATTTATAGCATTCGCAAGCCCTTCGGTAGTAAGAGCAAGTATTTTTTTTAGCCTATTTTTTATCGGAACTTTTTTCAACCAACCCAAATACACCCTTAATTGTATTGCAGGTGGCATACTAGTGATACTATTTTTTGACCTACACGCGATATATCATATTGGCTTACAACTATCCTATGCTGCCGTCATAGGAATACATTTATTTTACCCAGTATTTTATAAAATGGTGCCGATGGACAATACAATTTTAAATTGGATGTGGAGCAATTTATGTATCACCTTGTCCGCCCAATTAACTACTTTACCCATTTTGTTGTTTCATTTTCATCAAACTTCCACCTTAGTCATCATTAGTAATTTTATCATGGTTCCATTAACTACAATTTTGTTATATGCATTAATTGTATTGGTGATGATGCCTAATCAAGTAAGTTTTAGTATGCACCTAGGCAGCCTAATTCAATCCTATATAAATTTATTAAATCGTATGGTTATATACTTTCACCAAAAACCCATCGGCACGCCTATGCTTATTCAAATGTCGGGGCAAATGTTGGTCGGCTACTATTTTTGGCTATTGTTTCTTTATATATGGCTGTATAAGCGAAAAGCCAAATACCTTTTTTATAGCTTGGTCGTTTTTACCCTGATTTCCCTAATAAAGTTATTCCCCTAATTGCAGTAGCATTTGTGGAAAATCTGCAAAAAATAAAAAATGGAAAGCGCGTACCTTTACGTATGGAAAAGAAAATAAAATCAGCACTCATTTCAGTTTTTTACAAAGATGGTTTGGAACCATTGGCGAAAACCCTTCAAAAGTTAAATATCACCATATACTCAACAGGGGGTACTCAGAAATTTTTAGAAGATTTAGGCATTCCTTGCGTTTCCGTGGAATCTGTTACAGGCTACCCCTCCATTTTAGGCGGACGTGTTAAAACACTACACCCTTCCGTATTTGGTGGCATACTAGGTCGCCGATACGAGGAGCAGGATTTAATTGAAATGGCCCAGTATAAAATACCTGAACTAGATCTTGTCATTGTTGATTTATACCCTTTTGAGGAAACACTTAAAAATACCAATGAAGAAAAAGCTATCATTGAAAAAATAGATATTGGAGGGCCTTCTATGATTAGAGCGGCTGCAAAAAATTTCAGGGACTTAGTGGTTTTGTCAGCAAAGGATGATTATGAAAAATTAAACCAACTTTTAATTAGTCAGGATGGACAAACCAATCTAGAACAACGTAAAGCATTTGCAGCTAAAGCTTTTGAAGTAGTGATGCATTATGATATTGCTATAAGTAACTATTTCAATCCAGCCCAAGGCAAAGTATTACGCTATGGCGAAAACCCACATCAGGTGGCTACTTTTTATGGGGACCTTAATCAATGGTTTACACAACTACATGGCAAGGAATTGTCATATAATAATTTAGTGGATGTAGATGCAGCCATTGCATTAATCGCTGAATTACCTACGATTAGTTTTGCTATTATTAAACATACCAATGTATGTGGCGTTGCAAGTCGCAACACTGTATTTGAAAGTTGGCAAGCAGCATTGGCGGGTGATCCAGAAAGTGCTTTTGGAGGTGTATTGGTTACTAATGGAAAAATTGATACAGCGACTGCAGAAGCAATTCAGGAAATATTTTTTGAAGTACTCATTGCGCCAGGATTTGATGCGGACGCCTTAACTATTTTATCTGCTAAGAAAAATAGGGTTTTATTGCAAAGTAAACCAGGGGTTACTTTTAACCCAGTTCAAAAAAAATCAATCCTAAATGGCAACTTGGAACAAGGACTAGATACTGGCAACTATACCCAATGGGATGAAGCAGGTGCAAGAC
>JBEATG010000171.1:0-5782 GCA_041162035.1 Bacteroidota bacterium | reverse complement strand
CCATGATACGCGTGCTATAATTATTCGCAGCCGTATATAAATTTAATTTTTGATAAGGGAAGATGGGCGTTAAATAATCAAATGGAATACGATCCCGAATTTCATCTGGATTTTTTCCATTTACTTGATGCACTTTTGTCAATGCAAAATATTTTTCACCCTCACGCGGAACACGAACCGTTCCGTGAACCGTATCGCCCACTTTTAAACCAAATGATTTTATTTGAGAAGGAGAAACATATACATCATCAGGAGAAGATAAATAGTTGTAATCGGAAGATCGTAGAAAGCCAAAATTGTCTGGCATAATTTCCAAAACACCCTCGGTTTCAATCACGCCATCAAACTCCACATTAAATACCGGCTCCTTTTTAGGTTGCGGGTAGCGTTGCGCAGGATGGTTTGGTCCATTTTGACCACCGCCATTCGATGGCGCACCTTGTCCAGATTGGGAAGAAGGATTGGTTTGACCAGATTGCTCATTGCTTTCAGTTGCTGGGGAAGCTTGACTAGGCGCTTCAGCACTTGCTGCACTTTCGTCGCCAAATAAGGCTTGCGCTATTTTTGATGCTTTGTCATCCTCGCTATTGTCTTTAACGGGTCCGGCTTTTTTAACAGGAACTGCTTTTTTGGTAGCGGTCTTTTTTTCGGAACTAGCAGCTGGAGCAGCTTTTGCGGCCGGGGTGGCAACAACTTTGCGTCCCCTTTTTGGTTTGTCGTCTTTTTCTTGCACTGTGTAACTATGGTTTATTTAAAAATCGAATCAAGAGCTGGGGTAATTTGAGAACTTTTTTTGAAATGTTGGCCTTAATAAAATTGACCAAAAAATTGAATAAGGGAAATTTGTGTAGCAAGCCAATAATAATAAATGAATCCTTTGGCGCGTTGCTACTGCAATGTTAAGCAGATTTTTAACAAAAAAACAATTTTTTATGTGTTTTTATGTCTAAAACGGGTCAATTCGCCATTGAAACGGATTATCTTTGGCATTCGAAAATACAAATATGTTCAACCAACGAATTAAAATTAAGCAATTGTTATCGGGTACCGCAACGGGCACCCAAGTGGTGGTGATGGGATGGGTACGCACCTTCAGAAATAATCAGTTTATTGCTTTAAATGATGGTAGCACGAATGCGAACATACAAATCGTTGCTTCCTTGGGGGAATTTGACGAAGCGATCTTAAAAAGAATCACCACAGGGGCATCCTTAAAAATTACAGGAACGGTGGTTGAAAGTTTGGGTAAAGGACAATCGGTCGAGGTTAAAGCAACCACTTTAGAAATATTAGGCGACAGTGATGCTGAAAAATATCCTTTACAACCAAAAAAACATTCGCTTGAATTTTTAAGAGAAAAAGCGCACCTGCGTTTTAGAACAAATACATTTGGATCTGTTTTTAGAATTAGACACGCACTTGCATTTGCAGTGCATCAGTTTTTTAACGATCGCGGATTTTTATATTTACATACACCTATTATTACAAGTTCGGATGCTGAGGGTGCAGGAGAAATGTTTCGTGTAACCACGCTTCCATTGGAAGGTGCACCAAAAAATGATGCAGGTGAAATTGATTTTACACAGGACTTTTTTGGAAAGAGTACTAACTTAACCGTAAGTGGTCAATTGGAAGGAGAGCTAGGCGCAATGGCGTTTTCAGACATCTACACCTTTGGTCCCACCTTCCGTGCCGAAAATTCAAACACCACAAGACATTTAGCGGAATTTTGGATGATTGAACCTGAAGTTGCGTTTAATGATTTAGAAGATAACATGAACTTGGCCGAAGATTTCATTAAGCATTTAATTGCTTATGTGATGAAAAATAATATTGACGATTTACAATTTTTAGATACACGATTAGCGGAAGAAGAAAAACAACTACCTACTGAAAAAAGAAGTGGACTTGGATTAATTGAAAAATTAAATTTTGTTGTTGAAAACGGATTTGAAAGAATTACCTATACCGAAGCAATTGATATTTTATTAAACAGCAGTCATTACAAAAAAAAGAAATTTACCTACGACATTAAATGGGGAATTGATTTGCAAAGTGAACATGAAAGATATTTGGTGGAGCAGCATTTTAAAAAACCAGTCATTGTTACAGGATATCCTGCTGCAATAAAAGCTTTTTATATGCGCATGAATGATGGATGTGAACCAGGCAAAGAAACGGTAGCGGCTATGGATATTTTGGCGCCGGGTATTGGTGAGATTGTGGGTGGGTCACAAAGGGAAGAGCGCTTGGAAAAACTAGAAGCCAGAATGAACGATATGCATATTCCTTTAGAAGAGATGAGCTATTATCTTGATACAAGAAGGTTTGGATCGGTGCCCCATGCAGGCTTTGGCTTAGGATTTGAAAGAATGGTACAGTTTGTAACCGGAATGACAAATATTAGAGACGTAATTCCGTTCGCAAGAACCCCTAAAAACTGTGAGTACTAATATATTAGGCATTATATGGGCCCGGTTTTTTGAATTATAAGATTCCCTGCCTATATTTGCGACCCAATCGTTGAAAAGCGAGCGGGCGGATGAAAAAAGGATGGCGCTGTAGCTCAGTTGGTAGAGCAAAGGACTGAAAATCCTTGTGTCCCCGGTTCGAGCCCGGGTGGTGCCACACGGCCCTCAACGAAAGTTGAGGGCTTTTTAATTTTCAAATTCCAATAATTATGCTGTTTAAAAATTTGCTTTTCTTGCCCCTGCTTGTATTGCACTTATTCGCAGCTGCGCAAAATAAAAAACAATTAGTTAGCGCTAAAAAATATAATACCGTTGTTTCTAAGGAAACAATGGAACAGGTTTTTGATGAAATAAAAACACCATATAAATATGGTATTGTGTTTAAACACCCTGACGCAAATAAATTAATGGATAGCCCAACGATATTCAAAAAAAATGGCGTTTGGTATATGACCTATATTGTTTTTGATGGTAAGGGGTATGAAACTTGGATGGCTGAGAGCAAGGATTTATTGCATTGGAAATCGCTGGGTAAAATCCTTTCTTTTTCAAAGGACAGCTGGGATGCTAACCAAAAAGCGGGTTATATGTCATTGGTAGATATTGATTGGGGAGGGAGTTATAAGGTAGAAAAATTTCAAAACAAATATTGGATGTCTTATTTAGGTGGAAATACAATTGGATATGAAGCCGGGGTCTTGGGCGTGGGGATGGCAAACAATTCAACGCTTACAAAACCAGTAGAATGGCAAACAGCAAGAACACCAATATTGCAACCGAAAGATATTGATGCAAGGTGGTTTGAAAACAAAACTATTTATAAAAGCACCGTTATAAGAGACAAACAAAAACATACTTCTCATCCCTTTGTCATGTATTATAATGCAAAAGGCGATACTGCTAAATATGAAAGTATTGGTATGGCGGTTTCGGATGATATGGTTTCTTGGAAAAGATATGGCGCGTCTCCCGTGATCACAAAATACAAAGGCATTTGTGGAGATGCACAAATAGTCAAAATAAATAAGTTGTATGTGATGTTTTATTTTGGTGCATTTTGGAAACCTGGCGCCTTTGAAAGATTTGCTTGTTCCTATGACCTAGTGAATTGGACCGATTGGGATGGAGAGGATTTAATTAAATCTTCCACAGATGATGATGAAACCTATGCGCACAAACCATGGGTTATAAAATGGAAGGGCGTTGTTTATCATTTTTATAATGCAGTGGGAAAATCAGGGAGGGTCATTGCCTTAGCAACCTCAAAGGATTTACAAACCAAGTAAAAATTCATTGGAATTATCGCTCCCTTATTTATTTTTACGAAACACCATACAGTGTTGCCAAGGTAGGTTGCTGATATTTTTTTCAAATATAAATCCTGCGGCTTTAAACTCACGAACGGCTTGTTGTTCACTCATTTTGTGAATGGTTTTAATGGGGACCATTGCATCTTCGGTTCTAAATTCTACTAGGACTAATTTGCCACCGGGCTTTAGCGCTTCCAACATGGCCAAACCCATTTCATAAGGGTATGAAAATTCATGGTACACATCAACGAGCAACATGATGTCAATACTATTTGCAGGAAGTCCAACTGTTTGTTCCGAACTCAAAACAGGCACTATATTTTTTGTTTTTTCCGCTTGAATACGATCCTTCAAAAATAAAATCATTTCTGGTTCCACATCTACTGCATAAACTTTTCCATTACCCACCATTTTTGATAATAAGGAACTGTGGTAACCGCTACCAGCACCAATATCCGCAATCATCATTCCTGGTTGTACATTTAAATTTTTTAATAATAAACTTGTGTTTTCTTCTTTGTCCCTTTCTTCTCTTTCAAGCCATTCGATACCATAGTGACTCATTACCTGCGCAATTTGTCGACCCATATACCATTTATTAATTCCATTCGCGTCACCAGATTTCACCAAATATTTTCCTTGTGCATTTCCGAGCATGGAAACACACAACGCAATAATTATAAAAATAAAAGTTGAATATTTTTTCATGAGGTATCTATTGTGTGTAAAAGCGTAACGATAATAAAATATTATTTATCGTCATTAATATTTACTAATGTAAAAAAGCTATTAGGAAGGATTTACTAAAAATGAAGGAAGCTCCTCTATTTTTGAACAACACACTTGATCCATCACTTGCTTCAACTGAACTTTTAAACTTGAAATAAGATGATCGCCACCTTCGTCGCCCAATGCAGCAACTGCATACATAAAGCTTCTGCCTAAAAATGCAAATTCAGCACCCGATGCAATAGTTCTAGCGATATCTGGACCTGTTCGTATACCACTATCCATCATAATTTTAATTTGCCCTTTATATTTTTCAACGATTGGGTGTAAAGTTTTTATAGTGGATTGACCAGCATCTAATTGTCTACCGCCATGATTGGATACGATAATACCATCCAATCCTAATTTTATTGCCATCTCGGTATCTTCTTCAGATGCAATTCCTTTAATTACTAATTTTCCTTTCCATTGATCTCGGATAGCAGCAATTTTTTCTTCATTTAATCTACCCGAAAAAGTTTTATTCATAAACTGCCCCAACTGTTTCATATTTAAATCCTTGGGCATATAAGGTTTCATCGTTTGAAAAGACGGTTGACCATGATACAAAGTTTTCAGCGCCCACTCCGGCTTTCCCATGATTTGCAATATATTTTTAAGTGTCATGCGCGGCGGCATTGCTAAACCATTTCTAATATCTCTTGGGCGATAACCAAATGTAGGAACATCACTTAAAATAACCAATACAGGACAAGCAACATCTTGTAATCGTTTTATTATTTTATCTCTAATATCATTTTCAGCCGGATGATATAGTTGAAACCAGGCGCGACCTTCGGTTAGTGAACTTATTTTTTCAATATTGCTGGTCGAAACGGTACTTAATATAAAAGGGATATTATGTTTGCATGCTGCCTTTGCTAAAATTTCAGGCGCATTCGGCCAAACCAATCCTTGTAACCCAATGGGTGAAATTCCAAACGGCGCATCATACACATGTCCAAATAAGTTAGTCTCTAATTTGGCTTCAATATGTTTTCTCAAATAATAGGGCTTTAATTCAACCTCCCTTAATTCCTGGGTATTCTTGTATAAATTA
Source organism: Bacteroidota bacterium (assembly GCA_041162035.1). GTDB lineage: Bacteria > Bacteroidota > Bacteroidia > Chitinophagales > Chitinophagaceae > Sediminibacterium. The sequence goes on along the minus strand of JBEATG010000171.1, from coordinate 173 downwards.
ATATCCTCATTACATCCGCCATCTAGATACTCAAAAGCAAATTTTGGAATTTTTGATTTTGCTTTTTTTATTAAATCATCAATGCCAGGATAATTATAATTATAGGAAAGAGACATAGTATTTTATTTTACAACAGCTCTTACGCCTGTATTTCCGCCACCATTTAATGTCAT
>JBEATG010000135.1:0-4328 GCA_041162035.1 Bacteroidota bacterium | reverse complement strand
GGACAATGTCTGCAGGCATTACCACAACAATAACCTCTTTCCTTGTGGTAAGCTGCTGTAAATACCCATTTCCCGTCTGGGTCCTTATAATATTGTATTCCTTCAATCATTTTTTTAATTTTCGGTAGTTCCTTAACGCTTATAACAGCTAAAGGACTTTTTTGTTTGCCCTAAATCAATTTATTGGCTTTATCCCTCTTTCCCTTTTCGCATCATGAGTTTCAGTCACTTCAAATTCAGCAATAATTTCCTTTAGTTGCTCATCCTTGGCTTTGGGTAATTCCTTATCAATCTTAAATTCAATATAATGGATTCGATTGCTCCCGGCGATATTTAAACCTTCATAATAAGTTTTGATCGCACATCTTGGGTCAATATTTTGTTCCCCATATATATCCTCACTTTGCTTTACCAAGGTTAAGTCAAACAACTTAATCACTGCCATGGTAAATTCAAATAGGTTGGGGCTATCCGTTTTCAAATGCACTGATCCTCCCGGTTTTAAAAATTGCTGATACAACCTTAAAAATTGCGGATGTGTTAAACGCTTTTTTGCTTTGGACAATCTTAATTGTGGATCGGGAAAGGTGATCCAAATCTCATTTACATCCTCCTTTGAAAAATATTGAATGGCTTGTTCAATTTGCGTTCTTACAAAAGCTACATTTTTAATTACTTCTTTATTAGCAATACTGGCACCTTTCCAAATACGATTGCCTTTAACATCTAATCCCAAAAAATTTTGATCTGGGAACATGCGTGCTAGTCCTACTGCGTATTCGCCACGACCACAAGCCAGCTCCAATGTAAGCGGTTTGACTGGTGTTTGTGTATCACTTTTAACAACCGCAAGGTCATCTAATGAAATTGGGTAGGGGCCATTGGCTAGGTTTTCAAAAAACGAATTCCATTTGCCTGGCATGCCTTGGGGGTATTCCAACACATTCTCGTATTCCTTGATCGCTGCAAACTTGATTAATTTTTTCTGCCCCATGCCACAAATATACTTCCTAGAAAGGATTCTAAAGGATTTATCCCAGCATTTATTTTTTATTATCTACCTATTTACACGTACATTTATATATAAAATTACACGTGTAATGAAAACAAAATTAACCTTAGTCATGGATGATGCCGTGATTTCCTCTGCAAAAAAATATGCTAAAAAAGCGGAAACCAGTTTATCGTCGATGGTGGAGAATTATTTAAAGGCGGTGGCCATTGAAAAAAAAGGTACAAAATTAAATAAGTCAAACACGATAAAAAAGTTAAATCCTAAAGTGGCAAAATTAAAAGGGGTCTTACATGTTCCTAAGGATTTTAATTACAAAGAAGCGCTGGGTCAAATTTTATTAGAACGTTATAATAAGTTAAAATGAAAAATATATTTTTAGATACCAATGTAGTCATAGAATATCTCTCAGATAGAGGTTCATTTTCAAATGCTTCTACCGAATTGTTTGATTTATATGCAAATAATAATCAAAAAGTATATATAGCTGCTGTTTCTTACACAAATATTTATTATATTTTAAATAAGCAATACAAGTCGCACAAAAAAGTAATTAATATGCTTTCTCAATTATTGGAACTTTCTGAAATAGTGGATACTACTAAAAATGTAGTTAAGGATGCAATAAAATCTGCTTTTTTAGATTTTGAAGATGCTGTTCAATATTCATCTGCCTTGTCTAATACGAAAATTGATATTATTGTTTCTAGAGATAAGAAAGGCTTTAATAAAAGCAGCATTCCAGTTATGGATGTCGAACAAGCATTGGTCTATATTAAGCTTAATAATAAATAGCGCATCTTTCCCAGATTCATTCTAATTTCATCAAGGTTAACTTCAACTTATATTTATTTAAAATATTGATAATCAAATTATTATGTAATAATGATCCTGTATAAAATAGGACCACCTGCGAAAATGGATTATATAATTTGATGGGATAGAATAAGGCAAGGTTTCTGTACTATCTACCCATTAAATTATGTTTTCCGTTATATTATCAACTAGCTGTTTCGATTGCATGATTACTGCGCTAATTTTTATAATTTCATAGATAAGTACTTTAAATATATTTTATGAAATACCTAATTGGCTTTTTGCTTTGTTTGATATTATCAAACTACAGTTTTGTTTACGCGCAGCAGGATGCAAAGTTTAGTGAATATCAAAAGGAGTTCACTACTTATCCTTTTTCGGATCCTGACCCTATTGCTAATTTTTCTAAAATTTATCCTTACTTCCGTTTTGATGGTTTCACCGAAACGGGTGTTCAAAAAAAATGGAAAGTAGTAGAAATTGAAAATGATTTTATCAAAATTTTAATCTTACCAGAAGTTGGTGGTAAAATTTGGGCTGCGATAGATAAAAAAACCAACGAGCCTTTTTTATATTATAACCATACCGTAAAATTCAGAGATGTTGCTATGCGCGGTCCTTGGACCAGTGGTGGTATTGAAGCCAACTATGGTATCATTGGCCATACCCCTAATTGCGCTACGCCGGTGGATTATATTATTACTAAAAAAGAGGATGGGAGTGTGAGTTGTACCATTGGCGTACTTGATTTATTAACGCTTACCAATTGGCGCATGGAAATAAACCTTCCGAAGGACAAAGCTTTTTTTACGACACAATCATTTTGGTATAATAGTACACCTACAGAACAACCTTATTATCATTGGATGAATGTGGGTTTAAAAGTGAGTGGTAATTTGGAATACATTTATCCAGGTAATAAATACATTGGTCATGAAGGGGAATACAATGATTGGCCAATAAACAAAGACAACGGTAAAAATATTTCCTTTTATAATAACAATAATTTTGGTACATATAAATCATACCATGTGTTTGGTAAGTACACTAATTTTTTCGGTACCTATTGGCATGACGATGATTATGGCATGGTTCGATATAGTAATCATGATGACAAGGCGGGTAAAAAAATATGGATTTGGGGCTTATCACGTCAAGGAATGATTTGGGAAAAATACTTAACCGATACAGATCAACAATACACTGAAGTGCAATCGGGTAAACTGTTTAATCAAAATGCAGAAAAAAGTACGTTCACGCCGTTTAAGCATGTAAACTTTTCACCTTATAGTACCGATACCTGGAAAGAATATTGGTATGCAGTGAATAAAACCAAGGGTATGGTGGAGGCTTCAGTGTATGGCGCATTGAATATGGTTCAAAACAATGGCTGGCTTAAAATTATGTTTTGTCCTGTACAACAAATTAATGATGCGATTGAAATTAAAGTAGGCGAAAAAATAATTTATTCAAAACAAGTTTCCTTAGCACCTACTATTAACTTTGTTGATTCCGTTAAATACAATCCAACGCAAGGGGATTTTGCGGTAAGCATTGGTGGTGTAAAATTGAATTATAGCAGTGCCCCAAGTTCCAATGTGTTGAGTCGTCCAGTGGAAAGCCCTTCCAATTTTGATTGGAACAACGCGAATGGCTTTTATATTAAGGGCAAAGAATTCATGGATCAAAAATTATATGATCAAGCAGAGGCTGCGCTTGCCACTTCACTTAAAATGGATAGTAATAATTTGTTAGCCTTGGTAAAAATGTCGTCCTTGCAATATCGCAATCACAATTATAATTCTGCTTTGGTTTTAGTTAAAAAGGCTTTAAGTATTGATACACATGATGGCAGTGCCAACTATTACTATGGTATCATCAATGCAGCATTAGGGAATACGGTTGATGCGAAAGATGGTTTTGATTTGGCTACTTTATCGGCCGAATACAAAACTGGCGCGTACACGGAGTTGGCTAAATTATATTTAGCTGAAAAAAATTACATAAACGTTATTGACTATACGAACAAGGCGCTTACCTATAATGCTATTAATATTGCAGCGCTTCAATTGCAAGCGATTGCTTTTCGTTATACCAATGATCAAATCAATTATGATAAAACCATTCATACTATTAAAAGCTATGATCCATTAAATCACTTTGTCAATTTTGATGCTTATTATAAATTAAATCATAGCGCAACTTATGATGAACAAAAAATAAATCAGGCGCTGCGTTTATTTAACAACCTAATTCAAAATGAACAGCCGTTTGAAACTTATTTACAAATCGCCAACGATTACTTTAATGTGGGCTTGTTAAATGAAGCCGAGCAAGTGCTGGCAATTTGCCCTGCGAATACTTTGGTGAAATATTGGTTAGCCTATATCCATGCGAAACAAAACAAAACATTTACAGCCGACTTAGCTGCGGCAAATAGCGCAGCGCCCGATTTTGTTTTCCCTTTCCGTAATTTGGATTTCGATGTGTTTGAATGGGC
>JBEATG010000102.1:0-2920 GCA_041162035.1 Bacteroidota bacterium | reverse complement strand
ACCTGGTACTGTTTTAACGCCATAACCTGTATAAAATCCTGGTGCATACAAACTATGCTTGTACCATGGTCGTCGTGGCAAACCAGCTGGAAGTAACAAGGATTGTTCCGCTGAATATATTTTTGCGTTAATGGCAGCTAATTTATTCGCATCCGCCCCTGCTTTTAATTGCTCTACTTTTTGTGCCGATTTTTCAAGTGTTGCTAATGCATTTAATAATAAAGAAAAATCAACAAAAGGCACCTCGCTTAATAATGTAGGTGTTGTTAATTTAGTTGTTGGATCGGCTGCAATTTTATAGGCATTGTTTTTTATTAAATCATTCTCCACTTGTGCTTTTTCACGAAGCGCATCTACATTTGACATTAACTCGTTAATATATCCTTTGATTGTTTTATGTAATGATGTGTAATCAAAAGGAAGTACATCTGCTTCAGATAAACGAAGCACAGCGCGACCCGATGTTTTAGCTAGGGTTACACCATATTTAAATTCAGCATCTTTGAATCGAGCATAGTGATCATAGGAATCATAAATAGAATGATACTCGCCGCCCGCGTCTTCACCACCATAACCAATGTTTAAGGAAGGAACGCCTATATGCTGTATGAAGGAAGAGTAATCCGAACCAGACCCCATGGCACCTAATGGATAGGTGGTTGCTTCAAAAATTTCTTTTTTTGATTTGCTTGTGCTTGCATTGGTTGCGCTATTTGCTTTCTGTCTTTCAAATACCGAAACCCCCGCTTGCGGATCAATAACCGATTTACTGATATCAGTTACAAAATTTGATAAAGCGTGTGAGCCTTGCACGCCCAAGAATCCACGGCCATTACCATCTGAATTTATATATGCAACTGCTTTTGATTGTAATTCAAGTGCATGATCTTCGACCCACTCCGTGGAACCCATTAAACCTGGTTCTTCCGCATCCCAAGCGCAATAGATTAATGTACGCTTTGGTTTCCATCCTTGTTTTAATAAACCACCTATGGCTATCGCTTCTTCTAATTCAGCAGCAATACCGCTAATAGGATCATTCGCACCATTTACCCAAGCATCATGGTGATTACCTCTGATAATCCACTGATCAGGATATTCAGATCCTTTAATCGTTGCAATTACATTTAATCCTGGTCGTAGTTTCCAATCAAATGCTAATTTCAAATGGACTTTTGATTTACTTGGCCCTATATGATAAGTGAATGGTAAAGCGCCCGCCCAATCTTTTGGTGCCACTGGCCCTGCCATATCTTTTAATAATGGAGCTGCATCACCATAACTGATTGGAAGTACAGGAATTTTTAATAAGTTTTCTGCATCGTTATGATTTACTCTTGGAGCATTAGCGGTAGATGCAATATTCGGTGTGGTAGGATCACCTGGATAAATAACCATATCCATAATTGATCCACGTTGTACAGTTTGATCATTTTTAAATGCGCCAATAGGATAAGCATCCCCAGCACTATAGCCATCATCCCCTGGATCAGAATAAATCAAACAACCTATAGCGCCATGTTCTTGCGCAACTTTTGGTTTTATACCTCTCCAACTACGACCATATTTAGCAATGACAATTTTACCTTTAACATCGATGCCATATTTTGCTAGGGTTTCATAATCCTCGGGTAAGCCATAATTCACAAAAACTAAATTAGCAGTAACATCACCGTCAGCACTCCAACAATTATAAGTAGGCAATTGATCAGGTTGTCCAGATGTTGCATCTTCCTTAAAAGAAGTTTCTTTTAGAACAGCTTTAAAATTAGTGACACCACTCATTTCTAAAACGCGTGTTATTGGTGTTGGAAACATTAACTGGTAGGTTTCGATTTTTGTATCCCAACCATTGTCTTTAAAAACTTTTGCAATTTCTGATGCAACAAATTTTCCACCAACAGATCCTACATGATGTGGAACAGATGATAATAACTTTATGTTTTCACCAACACGTTTTGCATTGAGCTGTGCATCAAAATCTGCTTCAATTTTTAATTGCTTATCTGTATTTTTAAAACCAGTAATAGATTTTTGTGCAGTTAATGAAATGGTGCATGTTAATAATAGCGTAATGGGTGCAAGTATTTTTTTCATAATATTAGTTTGATTATTTGAAATGTATAATTATAAAAAGATGATAATCTCTTAATGATTAGGGCTTTTCTATATTTCTAGATAAGTAATGGGTATAATCTGGAAGTTTATATTCATATACTTCCTGCATAAATTTTGATGTGATTAAAAAATCAGCGGTTGTGCGATCGCAAGCCATGGGTAGGTTCCAAGCCACCACCAATCGTAATAACGCCTTTACATCACTATCGTGTGGTTGTGCTTCCATGGGATCAAAAAAGAAAAATACCATATCAATATCACCAGATGCAATCATTGCACCAATTTGTTGATCACCCCCAAGCGGACCACTCAACACTTTTGTAATTTTACGATCAAGCGCTTCTTCGATTAATTTGCCTGTAGTTCCTGTAGCAACTAATTTATGTTTTGCTAAAGCTTTCTTATTGTAGGTAGCCCACTCAATTAAGTCCTTTTTTTTATTGTCGTGTGCTATTAATGCTATTTTCTTTTCTTTTTCAAAACGACGCATGTGTTGTTTCATGATCTATGTATTTTAGAGTGTGCCTATTTGCTTGCAAATTTACTTACAAGCGGAATGGCGACCAAGGTAATTAATATTATTGGTAGGGGTAATGAAAATTGATAAAGCAAAATAAAAATAATTAGTAAAAATAGGGGATAAGTAAAAAGTAATGCAGCAAACAAAACTGAATCATAAAACACCGTGTTTTTTGTTACGCGCGCAACAAAACGACGCAAAGGAAAATAATAGGGTGCTTGTAAATAATAAACGGCGCGCGCAAAAGCAAATATTAATTTGCGCGCCAATGAATTATTAGTT
>JBEATG010000074.1:0-3833 GCA_041162035.1 Bacteroidota bacterium | reverse complement strand
TGATGAGTACCATGCAAGGATCCATGCTTTATGTAGCTGCAGTATTTTATGCTTTAGGTATTTGTTATTTCTGGCCTAATATGCTGGGTTATATCGCTGAAAACCTTCCTCAAACTGGTGCTCTAGGTCTTTCTATATTAGGCGGCATTGGTATGTTCTCCTCCTCAATGTTCCAACCGGTAATTGGTGCTTGGATCAGAGACAACAAAGTGGTAGCTGAAGCTAAAGGTTTAGTAGGCGATGCTGCTGATTTAGCAGCGGGACAATCTACTTTATCCAACATGCTTATTTTCCCAGGAATTTTAATTGTGGCATTTACTGCTTTGTACTTTTTTGGAAAAAAGAAACAAGTAGCTTAAATCTTTAAGTGTTTTATAAAAAAGGGTCCCCTCCGATTTATCGGAGGGGACCCTTTTTTTAATAGAAGTATTGCTTTAACTGCACTAGTTGATTGGGGATAGGTTGCGTGTTCCAATGGCTATGTATTGCCATCGCTGCACCCAAACTTGAAGCTTGAGATAAGGTTGCGGCAAACACTTTTTTATTAGGATATGCTGCCGCTAAAAAATGCATGAATACCGGATTATTGCTAAATCCGCCATCTACAAATATTTGGTCGACATCTGCATTATGCAAAACTAAATTAGTGCTGGTTATTTGCTTTTGAATAATATTAAATATTACTTGGTGGTAAGCTTCCTCATAAGTATCCGCATTAAAAAGTGTAACAGATTCAATTAAATTTTTATAAATCGCAATATTAAAGTCGACAGCTTTATAATTGTCTGTCGGTTGATTAAATAGTTCTGCTAATTTTTTTATTTCTTGTTCATGTTCGTTGCCTGCAAATAAACGAGATGCTTTAATTGGATTTCCGGTGTAGGAAATATAACATAAACAATCTTGCTTTAATTCTGCATCGGTAAGGACGGTTTGATTAAATGGGTTCAAACTTATACTCCATGTGCCTGTTGAAATTAACACATAGGGCGTTTGAAAGGAATGTATATAAGGCACTAGGGCTGCAGAGCTATCATGAAGACCAATCCCCACTTTTAACGGTTGGGGAAGCAATGGAAAATTTACCGCAATGACTTCGTCACTTTTTTTGATGGGCGCTAGTTTATCAAGTATACCTTCCTGACCCACCCATGCGTGGTATTGCTTTGTATTAAAATTCCATAAGTGGGTATGACAGCCAATACTAGTGATATCGGAAAAAACTTGTTGCGTAAACAAAAAACTTAAATATTGGGGCAAATGCAATGCTGTTTTAAGCGCTTCAAATTTTATAGGCAGTTCATTTTTTATTCGATAAAGCTGCATTCCTGAATTTAAATTTCCTAATACCGGGGATGCGGTCACTTTTGCTACTTCTTCTTCGCCACCATAGTCAGCATAAAATTTTTCCTGTAGTGCTTTATCAAAAGGCTTTAGATAATTATATAAAGGGGTGATTTCTTTATTGTTATCATCTAATAAAACAAAGCTTGCTCCATAGCCCGAAAAATTAATTGCTTTTATTTCAAAAGCATTGTTTTGCATAATTTCCGCAAAGGAATTAAGCATCCAATCTTTTAATTTTATAATATCTTCTCCATCAAAGCCATCCTCATCTTTTATTTCTTGAAACTGCTCAATGGATTCATAAACCATATTATAAGCTTCGTCAAAAAGCAATAACTTTTTATTGGTTTTTCCAATATCAAAAATTAATATGACGGGAGTTGTATTCATTATAAGCCAGAGGCAATAGTGTTTCCTCTTTGATGTATTAATTGGTTTCGAACTTGTTCTGTTCTGTAAAATTGTAAAGGATTTATAGCAGCACCAGCACTTAATCTCGCTTCGGCAACAATGGCCCTAACATCGGTTCGAAATGCATTTTGTAATATTTCCTGTGCTACAACTACATCGTTATTTTGTTGCGCTTCGTTTAAAGCAACTCTATCCACTAATAAAGCCTGCGCATATGAAATCATTATTGCTTCCACGGATTGTAATAAATCTTCTAAAGGATCTTTAACATTGTGGCTTGCATCAATCATCCATCCCAAATCAGTCGCATGATTCATTCCCCTTGCATCCATTCCTTCCACGAGTTCATTAAAAATTAAAAATAATTGGTAAGGTTTTATACTTCCAACCGTTAAGTCATCATCCCCATATTTGCTATCGTTGAAATGAAAACCAGCTAGTTTTTCTTCCATCATTAACAATGCAACAATTTGTTCAATATTCGCATTGGGTAAGTGATGTCCTAAATCAACTAATGTGAAAGCTTTAGGGCCTAGTTTATTTGCATATAATAAGGATTGACCCCAATCACCCACCGTCGTAGAATAAAAATTAGGCTCAAATGCTTTGTATTCAATATATACTTTCCAGTCGGAAGGTAGGGTTGCATAAATTTGCTGCAAACCATCCAATGTATTTTGAAATGCCTTTCTAAAATTAAGTTGACCAGGAAAACAGCTTCCATCACTTAACCATACGGTAAGCGCTTTTGATCCCAATGCAACACCATGTTCAATAACTTCAATATTGTGTTCAATCGCTTGTTGTCTTACCGCCTTGTTGGTATGCTGTAGTGATCCAAATTTATAACTATGTGCTTGCCCTTTTTGGTCTTGGAATGTATTTGAGTTAACGGCATCAAATTTTAAATTTAAATCAGATGCCAATTGTTTAATCGCATTATAATCGGAAGGGATATCCCAAGGAATATGTAATGATATAGCGCCACTTGAATTATTAAGCGCATGAATTAAACCTACATCTTCCATTTTATCTTGTAAGGTAGCAGGTTCACCTGCGCCAGAAAAGCGCGCAAACCTGGTGCCACCGGTACCTAAAGCCCAACTTGGAATAGCCACATTAAAATCAATCAATTTTTGAATTAATACTTCTGTATTATCCAATTGATCTTTTATAAAATCAAATTTTTGACGATGCGCTTTATGGTTTGCCTCGTTATGTTGATCAATGTTTGCTTTATTAATTCTCATAATTCAAATAGGTTAGGGTAAGATAAAAACATTTTTTAAAGGAATAGATACCGGCGAATGATCGGAATTAGTTTCCATAATGTCTTTCATATAAGCCCACCATTTTTTCATAATAGGATGTTGTGGTAATTCATCAAGCTTGAAAGCGTCCGAAATTTTTAGCACTCCAAATAAACTTAAACTTTCTTCATTTAAGTAAATGTGATATTCACTTATACCATTTGCTTTAAGTAAATCGACTAGTTCTGGCCATATTTCAGCATGTCTTTTTTGGTATTCAATTTCACACCCCTTCATTAATTTCATTTCAAATGCCAATTGTTGCATAGGTTGTATTTAATGAAAATGTTAACGAACAAATGAAACAGCAATACCGCCATCTACATTAATGACATTACCTGTTGTTTTATTTAATAGTCCTCCTACGTAAGCAAAACAGGCATTGGCAATATCCTCTGGTAAAATAATTTCATTTAATAAGGTACGACCTGCATAATAAGCTGGCAATTCTGCAATAGTAATACCATAAGCTTTTGCACGGCCTTCCGCCCATCCGCCACTCCATATATTACTTCCGGCAATCACGGCATCTGGATTGATGACGTTCACTCTTATTTTATCCTTGCCTAATTCAGCGGCATTTAATCTGCTTAAATGAAGCTGTGCTGCTTTAGCGGAACCATAGCCTGCGTTATTAGGCCCACTCACCAATGCATTTTTACTGACAATGTTTAAAATGTCCCCACCCACCGCTTGTTTGCGCATAATATCAATCGCATTTTGCGTAACTAAAAACTGTCCTTTCACCAACACATCATATAAAAT
>JBEATG010000008.1:0-2988 GCA_041162035.1 Bacteroidota bacterium | reverse complement strand
AAAGTTTTTAACCACTTGATGGAATTTTTATAACTACAATGCTCACTCCACATGCCACTAAAAGCGCATAGCTCCGTAAAGTTGGGTGTACGTCCTAATTTTTGTTTGATGCTTTCAAATTCATCAGGCGTTAGTCTAAGTTGTTGTGCGGTTTTGACAGTTATTTCCATTCGGATGAGATTATTCGTTTTAAGATGACGCGAAGGTACAAAATGACCCTTTAAGCATTTGCTTGATTTACCAACATATACCCAACTAAAATGTGTATCCACTGCTGTTAATTTGCCTTTATTGATAATCAATCTTTTGTGAAGATTTTTATATTATTAAATATTTTAATGTTAATATATTATGGAAAAAACTTAAAATTTTTGAGTTTTAAATTTTACTTTTTTCATTTTCTTCTATATTTTCGCTCAAATCTGATAATAAAATACCTTTTTAAACATATATTTTATTAATTAATATTAAATTTCCTACCCTATGGCAGTTTCTAAATTAGAGTACATTTGGCTAGATGGCTACAAACCAACGCAGTCATTAAGAAGTAAGACAAAAGTTGAAAAAGATTTCAGTGGCAAATTAGCTGACTGTGATGTTTGGTGTTTTGATGGATCATCTACCGAGCAAGCGCCAGGAGGCTCAAGTGACTGCTTATTAAAACCAGTTTTTATTTGCAAGGATCCACAACGCAAAAATGCCTACTTAGTAATGTGTGAAGTTTTAAGTTCAGATGGTACACCTCATCCTTCTAACGGAAGAGCAACCATTGAAGATGATGATAATGATTTTTGGTTTGGCTTTGAGCAAGAATATTTTTTATGGAATCCAGCTACTGATAAACCATTAGGTTTTCCAGAAGGAGGATATCCTGGACCACAAGGACCTTATTATTGTTCAGTGGGTGCTAAAAATGCATACGGTAGAAATATTGTTGAAGAACATCTAGACGCTTGTATTGACGCGGGTTTGAACATTGAAGGAATTAATGCAGAAGTTGCTGCAGGACAATGGGAGTTTCAAATATTTTCAAAAGGTGCAAAGGAAGCAGGTGATCAAATTTGGATTGCACGTTATTTATTAGAAAGAATTGGAGAGACATATGGTGTATCGATTAACTGGCATTGCAAACCATTAGGTACCTTAGATTGGAACGGATCAGGTATGCATGCAAATTTCTCTAACACTACTTTAAGAACATGTGGTAACAAAGAAACTTACGATACTATTTGTGAAGCATTCCGTCCATTTGTAAAAGAGCATATTGATGTTTATGGTGCAGATAATCATTTACGCTTAACGGGTAAACATGAAACAGCAAGTATCCATGATTTCTCTTTTGGGGTTTCAGACAGAGGTGCGAGTATCCGTATCCCAATTGGTGCGGTAGAAAAAGGTTGGAAAGGCTGGTTGGAAGATCGTCGTCCAAATTCTGCTGCTGACCCTTATAAAGTAGCTGCAAGAATTATCAAAACAGTAAAAACTGCAAAAGTTTAAGGTTCAATAATTATGTTTAAATTGAATTAAGTCGGCAATCGTAACCCGTTTTTAATCAAAATCCCCCAATTTGGGGGATTTTTTGTTGATTACTCCTACCAAATTGCCCCTAACTTTGTTTTATTGCTAATATAAAATTTAATCATATATGTCACTAAGAACCGAGGCCGTAAAACATGTTAGTCATGTTGCAACAACCACACCTATTGTAAATGCACACAAAATCACGACCATTTTTAATGAAAGTGTTTTTACTTTAAAAACAGCAAGAGAATTTTTAAGTGACGAAGCTTATAAAAGTTTAGTCAATAGTAATAAGGGGGCTAAAAAAATTGATCGTGCTGTGGCTAACCAAATTGCTACAGGTTTAAGATCATGGGCAGAGAGCAAAGGGGTAACGCATTTCACACACTGGTTTCAACCATTAAGTGGTGCAACTGCAGAAAAACATGATTCATTTTTTACATTAAAATCGGATGGCACTGCTATTGAAGAATTTGATGGTGCTGCATTAATACAACAAGAGCCTGATGCATCTTCTTTTCCAAATGGTGGATTAAGAGCCACTTTTGAAGCAAGAGGATATTCTGCATGGGATCCATCTTCACCTGCATTCATTATTGAAATAGGAAGTGGTAAAACATTATGTATCCCGACAATATTTATTGCCTATACCGGTGAATCGTTGGACTACAAAGCACCTTTGATGAAAGCAGTGGAAGCGGTGAACAAAGCTGCTGTTACAGTTTGTAATTATTTTGATAAAAATATTTCAAAGGTGGTTCCTACTTTAGGTTGGGAGCAAGAATATTTTGTGATAGATGAAGCACTGGTCAATGCACGTCCCGATTTAGTACAATGTGGTCGTACCGTATTTGGTTCAGCACCTGCAAAAGGCCAACAATTGGAAGATCATTATTTCGGATCTATTCCTGAAAGAATTTATGCATTCATGCGTGACTATGAAAATGAAGCATACAAATTAGGTATCCCTTTAAGAACAAGACATAATGAAGTAGCACCTGCACAATTCGAGTGTGCGCCTATTTTTGAAGAATGTAATATCGCAGTGGATCATAACATTTTATTAATGGACGTGATGACCCGTGTTGCAAAGCGTCACCGCTTGGTGGTGTTGTTACATGAAAAACCATTTGCAGGAATTAACGGAAGTGGCAAGCACAATAACTGGAGTATGGCTACGGATACAGGTATTAATTTATTAGCACCTGGTAAAACACCTAAGACCAACTTAATGTTCTTAACCTTTTTTGTAAACACCATTAAAGCTGTACATGACTATGCTGATATATTAAGAGCATCCATCGCATCTGCTTCTAATGATTTTAGATTAGGTGCCAACGAAGCGCCTCCAGCAATCATTTCCGTATTTATTGGAGAATATTTAACCAAAGTATTGAATGATGTGGAATCAAGAGTAGGTGGAAAATTTGATGAGCAGGATGAAGCCATTTTGAAATTAGATTTACA
>JBEATG010000004.1:0-5943 GCA_041162035.1 Bacteroidota bacterium | reverse complement strand
GCTGTAAAAAAGTTGGGTTGGGAAATCAAATACTCCTTAGAGGATATGATGCGCACCGCTTGGGATTGGGAAAAAAGTATTGCGGGAACAAATTAATTTTGTACCAACATTTTTTCTGCATTCTCTGCAACTTGTAATGCTTCAATAAATTCTTCAATCTCACCATTGATAACCGCATCTAAATTATAAGAGGTGACCCCTACGCGATGGTCTGTCACCCTACCTTGTGGCCAATTGTAAGTTCTAATTTTTGCACTACGATCGCCTGTGCTTACCAATGTTTTACGATGACGCGAAATTTCATCCTCTTGCTTGCGCACTTGCTCCTCAAATAATTTAGTACGCATCATGCCCATGGCTTTTTCTCTATTTCCTAACTGCGACCTTTCAGTTTGACAAATAATCACCGTCCCAGTTGGAATATGCGTTAACATTACTTTAGTCTCTACTTTATTTACATTCTGACCACCCGCACCACCACTTCGTGAGGTTTCCATTTTTACATCTGCAGGATTCAACACAAAATCTACCTCCTCCGCTTCTGGCATTACCGCAACAGTTGCAGCTGAAGTATGCACCCTTCCTTGTGTTTCTGTACTTGGAACACGTTGCACACGATGTACCCCACTTTCAAATTTCATAGTGCCATACACATCTTCACCCGCTACTTCTAATATTACTTCCTTATAACCACCCACGGTTCCTTCACTCTCGCTCGCAATGGCGACTTTCCATCCTTTCTTTTGACAATACCTGGTATACATGGTTAATAAATCACCTACGAATAAACTTGCTTCGTCTCCGCCAGTTCCTGCTCTTAATTCTATAATTGCATTTTTATCATCCTGCGGATCCTTAGGTATTAATAATTTAGTTAAGTCCTTTTCTAATTGTATTTTTTCGTCCTCTAATGCTGGCAATTCAAGCTTGCCTAGCTCACGCATCTCAGGATCATCTCCATTTAAGCTCTCTTTGGCAAATTGATGATCCGCTAAAACTCTTTTATAACGCTCAAAAGGTTGCATGATTCTTTCCAAAGAGCGATACTCTTTGCTCATCTTACCAAACTCCGATTGGTTATTAATGATTTCAGGGTTGGTCAAAGCCACGCCCACTTGTTCAAACCTAGCTTGTATGGCTTCTAATTTATCTAACATAGTCGTTTTTCTGTGGGCAAAAATAGTTATTTTAGTTGTCAATTAAAACAATCCTATTGTATGAAATATTTAGCCGCCCTTTTACTCCTCGTTTCAGCTAGTGCAAGCGCGCAGGCGATCCATTTTAATTCAGTACTTGTTGACGCCCATAATGACTGTGTGACTGCTTGTATCGAGAAAAAAGTAAGCCTAGATCAGGATTTGAGGGGAATAAATCATTCAGATTTGGCGCGTTTTAAGCAAGGCGGCGTTGATTATCAATTATTTTCCATTTGGTGTGATGGTGAAAAAGTAAATCCCTATGCTTGGGCGATGCGTGAAATGGATACAATAGATGCTGTTGCTGCAAGAAATCGGGATAAAATGGTGGTAGCAAAAACTTGGAAAGAAATTCAAGACGCATTGAAGAAAAATAAATTTATTGCACAGTATGGCGTTGAAGGTGGTCACATGATTGAAGATGATATTAATAAGTTGAATACTTTTTATGCACGTGGTGTTAGATACATGACACTTACCTGGAATAATTCACCGAGCTGGGCAAGCTCACACACAGATGAAAAAAATCCAAACTTTACCCGTAAAAAAGGGCTGAATACATTTGGTAAAGAAATTATAAAGCGTATGAATCAACTGGGAATAATAGTAGATGTATCGCATGTGGGTGAAGTCACTTTTTGGGATGCAATAAATACGACCACCAAGCCCGTTATTGCATCACATAGCAATGCTTATAGTATTTGTCCTGTTTCAAGAAATTTAAAAGATGATCAAATTATTGCGATCGGAAAAAATGGCGGGGTGATCCATTTAAATTTTTTCTCTGGTTTTGTGGATAGTAACTTTTCAAAAAAAGATGCGGCCTTTAGAAAAAAACATGCAAATGAAATTGATTCTTTGCTAGCAACAGGTATTCAACGCGAATATGCATTCACGATTATTTCAGATAAATATCCAAAAGAAAGTGGCAATATCAAGCCTGACCTAGAACAACTCATGCAACACTTTGATCATATTGTAAAATTAGTGGGTGTGGATCATGTTGGATTGGGCTCTGATTTTGATGGTATCAATTCAGCACCCAAGGAATTAAAAACAGTGGTGGACTATCCTGTGTTTACAAAAGCTTTAATTGCTAGAGGTTATTCCAATAAAGATATCAGTAAGGTATTGGGTGGGAATTTTTTACGCGTTTATCGTATTAACAACCCTAATTAGAAAAATAAGGGTTATTAATACGATCTCTTATGACTTTTCAAGGCCCCCCATAAACGAGGGCCTTGATTTAATGGTATTAACAACCCGCAATAATGATTTTTCAAGCCTACCCCATAAACGGGTAGGCTTATTTACTTAATTCAATAAATAAAATTGATGGGGCTTTTTTAATAGCTTATTAATTTTTGCATGGTCGCTTCTAGCCTACTATTGGCTAGGTATTGTTTTTCTAATTCCAAATTAAAAGGAATCGGTGTATCCAATGATGCGCAACGCATAATCGGTGCATCTAAATATGCAAAACAATGTTCCGAAATCCAAGCACTTATTTCACCACCGATACCCCCTGTTAAATTATCTTCATGTAGGATACAAACCTTGCCTGTTGCTTTTACAACATCACTAATGGCATCATCATCCAAAGGTGCTAAACTGCGTAAATCTAAAATGCTGATAGCCAGTTCTGGATGGTTTTGTTGGTATTGCTGCGCCCAAATAACCCCCATCCCATAAGTAATGATACAAGCGTCCTCACCTTCATGGACCAGCTTTGCTTTGCCCATTGGAATTTGATAATATTCATCTGGCACATCCGCGCTAATGCTGCGATACAATGCTTTGTGTTCAAAAAATAAAACAGGATTCGAATCTGCAATAGCCGCCATCAATAATCCTTTTGCATCCACTGGATTGGAGGGATACACTACTTTCAATCCTGGCACATGGGTAAACCATGCTTCGTTAGATTGCGAATGAAATGGACCTGCACCAACACCCGCTCCCGTTGGCATTCGAATCACCACATCTGCATTTTGTCCCCACCTATAATTTATTTTAGCCAAATTATTTACGATTTGATTAAACCCTACAGAAACAAAATCAGCAAACTGCATTTCAACCACCGACTTTATTCCTTCTAAACTTAAACCAAGCGCCGCTCCCACAATTGCACTTTCGCATATGGGGGTATTTCGAACGCGTTGTTTGCCAAACTGCGCAACAAAACCTTCGGTTACTTTAAATGCGCCGCCATATTCTGCAATATCTTGGCCCATTAAAATTAATTCAGGATATAAAACCATCGCTTGTTTTAACGCTTCCGATATTGCCTCAATAAATCGCTTTGAATTTAAAATAGGGTTATTGAGTTTTTCATACGGCGTAATCGCGACTCCTTCATCAGAAGCATATACATCAGCCAATTCCTGTTCAACAGAAAAATCAAATAATTGCGGTTGCATTGCTTCGTTTAATGCTCCATCAATATGATCTTTTATTTCATTGCGAATGGTTGCGGCCTGCATTTCCGTTAACACTTTTTCCTGCACCAAGAATTGTTCATAATTTTTAATGGGATCTTTGCGAGACCATTGCTCCATCAAATTTTTCGGAACATATTTTACACCACTCGCTTCCTCGTGGCCACGCATTCTAAATGTGGTACATTCAATTAAATAAGGCCTTTGGGTATTAATACAATATTCCCTGGCACGCTGCATAGTATGATAAACTTCTAAAATATTATTTCCATCAATGCGCTCACCTTCCATGCCATATCCTTTAGCACGATCAACTAAATACTCACAATGGTATTGTTCACTCGTCGGCGTACTTAATCCATAACCATTATTTTCGATTAGAAAAATTACAGGAAGCCCCCAAACAGCTGCTACATTTAATGCTTCATGAAAATCACCTTCGCTCGTTCCTCCTTCACCCGTAAAAGCGAGTGTTGCTTTTAATTGTCCTCTTTGTTGATACGCCAACGCAATACCATCAGCAATGGCCAATTGCGGACCCAAGTGCGAAATCATACCACATATATAATGTGCCTTATTTCCAAAATGAAAGCTGCGTTCCCTTGCCTTCGAATAACCTGATTTATTTCCCTGCCATTGATTAAATAAATTGGCTAATGGCATATTTCGAGAAGTGAATACCCCCAAGTTTCGATGTAATGGCAGGATCCATTCATTTTTTTCCATGGCCAAAGTGGCACCCACTGAAATCGCTTCCTGCCCAATGCCACTAAACCATTTGCCAATTTTTCCTTGTCTCAACAACACAAGCATTTTATCCTCTATCATTCTTGGCAATAACAAAGAACGATAAAAATGAATCAGCTGGTCATTGTCTAATTTTCCGCGCTTAAAATTCATGGAATACTGGGTTGTCATTCAAATTTACCATTTTTAATAACAGCTAAAAAATGAATTCAATGAATAAGTGAACACATCTGTGTTACTGCTTTCCAATAAAGTAGGCTGCTATAAAACAAAACAGTCCCGAGTGTTCTACCCGGGACTGTAAATATCATAAAAGCAGGTTGCGATTAATCTTTCGAATTCAACTTGGTTAATAATCTTAAAATCTCAAGGTATAACCATACTAAAGTAACCAACAAACCAAAAGCACTATACCACTCCATATACTTTGGCGCCCCCATTTCGGCTGCTTTTTCAATGGAGTCAAAATCTAACAGCAAGTTTAATGCAGCTATTCCCACTATAAATAAACTAATCCCAATACTTAATGGAGAGCTATCAAACGCAAAGCCCATATCTACGCCAAACATGCCCAATATCCAAACGATTAAATAAAACAAACCGATACCTAAGGTCGCTGACATAATAATGGAACGCAAACGATTGGTAACACTGATCACTCTAAAGTTGTATAATAAAAACATCGCTAATGCGACACCTAAGGTTAATCCCACTGCATGTAACACAATATTTGGATATGACTTTTGAAACATTGCGTTAAAAAATGCACTGATACCACCAATAAACAAACCTTCTAAAATACCATAGGCAGGTGCAATATAACCAGCCCAAGTAGGTTTAAACATCATCACTATCGCTAAAACAAAACCGCCAATAGCACCCCCTATCATTAAAGTGGTCGCTGTTGACACATTGCCTTCCGCATAAACATTCCAAACATACATCGCCGAAGCCATCACCATCAATAATAAAAATCCAAATTTATTCATCGTGCCACGAATACTCATAACACCAAATGCGCTCGCATTTTCGTGCAAACTTTTATCAAAAATTTTTGCAGTTAGTGTTGGATTGCTAGATTTAAACATTGCCATAATTAATTGATTTGATTAATAATACAAAATTACACAATTGTTTTAATTAAATAGCTAAACTACTACGCATAGCTAAAGTTCCCTAAACCAGCAAATGGCCCATCAGCTGAAAAATCAAAATGTGCTAATTCCCTAACAGTACACCCATTATTCAACACGCTTTCAGGAGGCGCCCCATTAATTTCACATCTAAAAAAGGGCTAATATTTCCTAAAAAAGCGATGAAGTAATAAAAAATGCAGGGCAAAGGGCATAAAAAGATATGATTGAAGGCGAAAACTTAGGTCAGAAAAGCAGAATAAAATGTCAAAAAATAGCCATTTTAAGCGGACGATTTGTACCTTCGTGCTCAAATTTAAGATAATATGCAAAATGAAGTGATTTTACAGGATGTGGTAATAAAGTTTGCTGGTGATAGTGGTGACGGTATGCAATTAACAGGTCAGCAATTCACTAACAATACTGCAT
>JBEATG010000293.1:0-3055 GCA_041162035.1 Bacteroidota bacterium | reverse complement strand
GACTAATGGGAAAAATAAAAAAGTGAAAATTGGAAAAGTGAAATCTAAAATACGAAAGGTATACGCCAAAAAAAATGAGCCCATTGGACTCATTTTAAATTATGTATTAGTGGGTAAACCTTTTTAAACTATTTAATTTCCCAAACTTCTTTACCACGAATTAACTTATCTAAGTCACCAGGACCTTTACTAGTCATTGCTTCTTCAATTTGCAATGCCATCATATCCTCATAACAAGGACGGTCATTAGTATAGAAAATACCAAATGGTCTTGGGAAAACCGCACCTTCCTCAGAAGGATTATCAAATAAGCGGGTTAATATTTGTGCTTTATAAAAATCTTTCTCATCATGAATCCACATATCATCTGCTGAGTATTTATCGCCAATCTCAACAA
Organism: Bacteroidota bacterium; assembly: GCA_041162035.1. Classification (GTDB taxonomy): domain Bacteria; phylum Bacteroidota; class Bacteroidia; order Chitinophagales; family Chitinophagaceae; genus Sediminibacterium. Next base: position 2,658 of record JBEATG010000293.1, on the reverse strand, counting down.
CCTCAGGACGCATGCCATCAAAACGAATTCCTTTTTCACCGTTGGCACCAAAAGTTAATGGCTTTCCTTGTTCAACAAATAAACCATGTACTTGTTTAGTTGATTTTTCGGTGAATATTTCAAATGCACCATCATTAAAGATGTTACAGTTTTGGTATATCTCTAAAAACGAAGTTCCTTGATGTTGCTCAGCACGCGTAATGGTTGCTTGCATATGCTTAGGGTCACGATCCATCGTACGACCAACAAAACTTGCATCAGCACCTAATGCCAAAGCAGCAGGATTAAACGGATGATCAATACTTCCTACAGGTGAGCTTTTAGTGATTTTATTCACTTCAGAGGTTGGCGAATATTGTCCTTTTGTCAAACCATATATTTGGTTGTTGAACACCAAGAAATTAACATTAAAGTTTCTTCTTAATAAGTGAATGGTATGGTTACCGCCAATACTCATTGAGTCACCATCACCTGCTACGATCCAAACACTAAGTTCTGGACGGGATGCCTTTAAACCACTCGCAATAGCAGTTGCTCTTCCGTGAATGGAATGCATACCATAAGTATTCATATAATAAGGGAAACGGCTACTACAACCAATTCCACTAATAATTACAATATTTTCTTTTGGAACGCCAATCGTTGGCATTACTTTTTGAACAGAAGCTAAAATGGAATAATCTCCACAGCCTGGACACCAACGAACCTCTTGGTCAGTTACAAAATCTTTTGGAGTTAGCGCAGCTAATGTTGGGGCTAATGTTTCAGTCGACATATCTATCAATTATTTAGTACGCGAAATTACATAATCAAGGCCAATTTTTACGCATAAAACAACATTTTATACCACAAATTTGCACCTATCCCCCCCTAAAAATTCCTATTTTATTTAATATAATACCCCCTTTTATGGCCAAACCCTTCCACAGAGGGCTATTTTACCTTTCGGCCCTTCCAAGTATAGGTTTTCACCTGGCCAAATAGTCCAGCAATGATGGTATAAAAAATATGCAGGGGTTGAAAAAATACAAACCATCTAAGTACCGGCTTTAAATTGTAAAAACGCGCTACTGCGTCTAAGAAAAATACTTCAAAAAATGTTTTAAAAGCCAGGGAGATGATTAAAGTTTCAAAACTTCCCATCAACAATAAAAGCAAAAAACTTAAATTATATAAATAAACTAATAATAAAACCCAAAAAATAGAATTGTCATCATAAAAACGCGCTTTACTTGACCAACGAATGCGTTGCATGAGTAAATCCTTCCACTGCCCCATCGCTTTAGTTAATACAATCGCATCTGGATGAAATAAATATCCAATCCGATTCGATAAGGTTTTTTTCATTTTATGCATTAAAAACATATCATCGCCACTTGCAATTTCATCCACACCTTGATAACCACCTACTGCAATAAAAGCCGATTTTTCAAAAGCCAAATTAGCCCCATTGCTCATGGAATGTTTGCCAGCACCCACTGCAGCTGCTGTAATTCCTTGTAAAGCTAAAAAGTCCAGTACTTGAAAAGTATTTAATACACCCGACTCCTCGATAAACATGACTGGCGCAGCAATAAAAACTGGTTTGTTTTTTTCAATAAATTGATGATACAATAAAAATAAATTGGGTGGCACCATACAATCAGCATCGGTGGTAATGATCCAATCCCCTTTGGCATGCAACACCGCTTTTTCTATCGCCTTTTTTTTGAAGGAACTAATTTCATTTTCCTTGTAATAATCAGCCAAGCTTAATAAATGAACTTGCGTATTTTTTTCCTGCATTGCTTTTACGATAAAAGCAGTATCATCATCTGAAAAATCATCAATGACAATAATTTCATAAAATGCAACAGGATAATTTTGTGCTAAAATTGTATCCACACAAGTCTTAATATTCGCCGCCTCATTGCGCGCTGGAATAATGATGGTAAAATGCGTATAGTTATTTGCCAATGGATATGCACTAGTAACCCCTTCAAAATTGTTTAATTTGTGGTACCAATAACGGTAGGCTAATAATAAACCTGCGTATAAAATGGTCAAAATTGCAACTATCCAATCTAATACATACGCCATGGGGTAAAGTTACGCGCTTTTATATGTCATTAATAGGATTTTTTAATAGTTTGGATTAAATTGTAGTCTTAAAATAATCAACTGAATATTTTAAAAAAATAGCAAATAAAATAAGCATTATGTTTCAACTAAATAATAAAATAGCCATCGTCACCGGAGGCGGAAGCGGTATCGGAAAGGATGTTTGTAAAGTATTGGCTAAGCAAGGTGCACATGTTATTGTGGTTGATTTAAATACCGATAGTGCAAAAGGAACAGTAGATGAAATTACTGCAAACGAAAATAGTGCAGAAGCACTTACTTTAGATGTGACCCAGCTTGCGGCTGTTACCACTGCATTTGAAAAATTAAACGGATTGGATATACTTGTTAACTGCGCGGGTATCTCACATATAGGAAGTGCTACAACCACCAACGAAGCTGATTTTGAAAAAGTATTCCAAGTAAATGTTAAGGGTATGTTTCATTGTTTACAAGCGGGCGTGAATGCTATGAAAAAAAGTGGCGGCGGAAGCATTGTGAATATAAGTTCGATTGCAGCTAAAGTTGGATTGTCGGATCGCTTTGCTTATAGTATGA